>CAYNDU010000065.1:0-15078 GCA_964395615.1 uncultured Pirellulaceae bacterium
GGAGAAAAAAGACAATCATCCAGTCGCGAGATAGACCCGTGGAGGAAGGCGACATGCCACCCGTTATAGCGGATTTCTCCGCCGGTTCAATTCAAAAATGCCGTCGGGGCGCTCAACCTACTCGTGAGAATTGTCCTTCCTGGTGGAAACGAATGACTACCGCGAAGGCCATGAAGTAGCGGCGCGCGATTCAATCGCGCAGTAAATTGAATAGGATCTGTGTTCCTTCTTTTCCGGCCACGACGATATCGGTATCACCATCGCCGTCAAGATCGGCGGTGCGAATTTGCAGACCGGCACCGACTTGTCCTTCATTTATCGCGTGGCGGACAAATTTCTTTTGTGTGGCGTCCCAGGTAAAGTAACAGACGACGGGCGGTTCGGAGCTCCCTGGATCTTTACCATTATGTGCCCGGACACGTTTGCCGGTAATCAGCTCATTAGTGCCGTCACCGTCCAGGTCGGCCAGGTGCAGGCAATGGGCCTGCGAGAAGCTCTTGTCCACCGTCTGTTTGTCGAACTGCAGCGTCCCTTTGTCATCGGGTCCCAGCCCGCGCCAGAAAAAAAGCCCGTAGTCATGGCCGAGGCTCCAGACCATATCATTCACCTGGTCGCCATCCACATCGTAGACCAGCATCGGGCAGCTGGCGTGAAGCTCCCAGTCGTCGTGGTACTTCCACGCCTGGTTCAACGGATCGCCGGAGGGCCGCTCATACCAGCCGAGCCCGAACACAATGTCTTCACGACCGTCGTTATTCAGATCTCCGAATCCGATGCCATGTCCATTGATATCGCCGATCTGGTGTTTCACCAGAACGGGTACCTCTTTCCTCTGCTTGACGGTTTTGCGCCCTTGCTTCACTTCGACATCCCGTTCGGCTACTTGCAGTTGCCAGACGACCATTGGATTTGCCTTATTCCACTGGTTGACGATCCACTCCGGGGTCCCGTCTCCATCAATGTCGACGAAGTAAGCAGCTTCGTTGTTCTTCTGTTCCGTGTCGGCCAGCAGGTGAGCGGGCCAGAGCATGCCTCGCCGAACCTGTTCCTGGCCAGGATTCTCGTACCAGTAAACCGAACCGTCGGTGAAGTCCATCGACACAACATCTTTTCGGCCATCGTGGTTGACGTCGTGCAGAAACTCACCGTTCGACTGGACGTATCCATTCCAATCGTCGATCAGTCGCACAGGGCGAGGCGTCCAATCGCCGTTCTGAAACCAGTTTCGTCCGGCGACGACATCCAGTTTGCCGTCCTCGTCGACGTCGGCGATATCACATCCTTCGTTGGCGTCGATGGTCAAGAGTCGCACTCGGAAAGTGACAGGCGGTTTTGCTTGAAGACTCGACGACAGAAACACCCCGAACAGGGCGACGAGCGAAACGATGCGCACCATTGAGAATCTCAGCATGTTGACATACCTTGCGATGGACATGAAATGGGGTGAGTCATATTGGAATCAACTGGGGCCAAGCCGGCGCGGAGGTGGGGAGGGTGACGATGTGGTGTTCTGACCAGTGGCCCTTGGGGCCGGTCGCCTTCCTTTAAACGCGCCTTACGTCGTAGTGTAGTGCCCGGCCGATGCGTTGGCAAATGACGGTCACGGGGGCCGTCACTTTTCCCCTCATTGCAACGCGCGGGGCTCTGGGGTCGCAAGGGTGGGACGCCTCGAGTGTATCGGCTGGATTTGCTCGTCATCCGCTCGATCTTCGCACCGGATACTCCTCCAATTGTGCAGCCGGGCACGGCCTTCGTCCGTGAATGGGGCCTGACTATACTGGATGGGTCGAAGTCGGTGTGTTTTCAGCAGATTCGTGCCCGTTATCGGGCGTTCCCGTTGACGAGGACCGCGAGACGAACGTACGTCGCCGTCGGTTCCAACATCACAGATTCCACTACCAGGACGAAATCACTCTCATGCTCAAGACAGGTCAGCAGCTGCGGCGTTGCGGTGACGGTCACACCGCTTTCTTGTCGGCGATTCTCAGTGGCCTTTTAATCCTCGCGACGAACTCGATCCGATCGAACGCTCAGGACCTTCCGATCGATGTTCGGGCCTTGAGCAAACTGACGGAAATTCACCCGGCGGGTGGAATTCGAAACGCTTTTTCCAAGGAGACATTGTGGAGCGTGATTACCGGTGGGCAGGCCGGATTGACGGTCGATTTTTCGGGCGTCCACAAGCTTCTGGACGGAACCGAGATCGACCCGTCGCAAATCTATGGCCGAGTGTTCGCCGGACCCTATCCATTTGAGGCGGAAGACACACGATTCTACTACAAGCGATTTCGCACGTCCTCTTCACTGGTCGCCGGCCGCGCGATGATCAATGTCGGCTACCTGGCGTCGGGCGCCCACAACAGCGAGGGATGGACCGATCGAGGCACGGTTGTCGTGCGGCTCAAGTTGTTTCTGGCTCAGCCAGGTCCGGACCGGGCGCTTGGCATTTTCGATATGTTTGTCGCATTCAGGAAGAGCTCAACCGGTTTTCTGCGGTGCCCGTGGATCAGTGAAGGACCGTTCGTCAGTCTCGTGACCAGTGACATGCCTGGCCGGGCGACCCTTCACTTTCTTACGGATCGGCCGGTGGCAGCCGACGTAATCGTGGATGGTCGGCAACCGCTGTCGAGTGGAGAAGGTCGAGAGCATGAAGTCGTTCTGGAGGGCCTGGCACCGGGAACCGAATATCGTTACCGCGTGCGGATCGGGGAGATCGACTCGTCCTGGTATCGATTGCGTTCGGCGCCGTCGCGAGGGTCGGGTCCGGTACGCCTGGCATTTTGTGGCGATAGCCGCGAGGGCTCTGCTGGGGGCATGACACAGTTCATGGGTGTCAACCACGATGTCTTTCAGCGCATTGCGGGGATCGCTCACACCAAGGGCGCTCATGCTCTGCTGATGGGCGGCGATCTGGTCAACGGATATACCACGAACGTCACTGATTTTGAAACACAACTCCATGCATGGAAACAGGCGGTCAGCGGGTTCTGGCACGAGCGGCCGGTCTTTATCGGAATGGGTAATCACGAGACGCTATTCCACACGTTCAAGTTGTCCCGAACACGGAAGGTGCAAATCGATCGTTGGCCTTATGACACGGAGAGTGCCGAAGCCGTAGTGGGACGTGCCGTACACAACCCAAGCAACGGCCCGAAGCCCTCGGATCCGCGGCGTCCTACGTATAAGGAAAACGTCTTCTCATTCCAGTACGGCCTGGTTCGAGTGATTGCCTTCAACAACAATTACTGGTACAGCGATCGGCCCCAGACGTTTGGCGGCGCGCCGGAAGGCTATATCCTGGATGATCAGATGGATTGGATCGAACAGGAGTTACGAGCAGCCGATCAAGATTCGACGGTAAAGTACATCTTGCTGTTCGCGCAGGAGCCCGTTTTTCCGTGTGGCGGCCACAGCCAGGACAGTATGTGGTACCGGGGAGATAACAACGTTCGCGCTTACACCTATCGCGGTGGGAAGCTGCATCCGGAATCGGACGGGATTCTTGACGTACGGAATCGCTTCGTGCGTGCGGTCGCCGGCTCACCCAAGGTCGCCGCGGTCCTGTGCGGCGACGAGCACGCCTATTACCGAGTTCGTATTGATGGTCGAGTACCCGTCGGAGACCCCCAGCGGGACGACAAGAACGGAAACGGCAAGATCGAATGGCAAGCGTCCGAGCCGGCATCGGCACTGCCCGAGTTGAAGAGGCCGATTTGGTTTGTTACTTGCGGTGGTGGTGGAGCGCCCTATTATTCCGAAGGCCGCACACCGTGGACTGATTACTGGCAGCAGCAAGCCGATCCAAAGGCCGGGTTCTTCTACACGTCGCAGCACAACGTCCTTATCATTAACGCCGATGAACGGCAGATTGGAATGAGTTGCTATAACGCCTTTGGTGAGCTTGTCGATCGGATTCCAAATCTCCGGGCGGCCGATCACCGGCCATAGCGGCCGGCCAGGTAATCAGGGGTTTCTGCAAGGCGTGGATTCGCGAAAAGTTGAATCGTCGGTACATATTTGATCAAGTGGTCCAGGCCGATCGGGTACTGACACCGGGGGACGGGAGTCGTCAATCCAGCATCGACAGCGCGTGCGGTGTGAAAAAGATCATTTGAGCCAGGTTCTTTCCAAATGCGTTGCCGTCTCGTATGGCTGCTCGGACCCCTCTTCGCAAAATGCGCAAGTGCTCATCGTTACCGGTCAGTCGAACCTCGTACGCCATGGCCTGGGCGGACAGAAGGAACAACACGTAGGGCGTGCGAGATGAAAGCGGACAGGGCGTATAGCTGAACGTCCCGGCTTCCTCCTGCCAGCACTCACGAATCATCTGATCGATGCCGACGCTGATGGCGCGCAAGACCTCGGGGTCCTCCGTGATGCGATGGTAACGCGACAAAGCCGAAAGCGTCAGTCCTTCCATGAAAGGTACGTTGCCTTCACAGTGGCGATCGTCGTGCAGGCAATGGCCCTTTGCCAGTCTTACGACCCAGCCGCGCTGCCAATCAATGTTCTTTTTCAGCACGAGCCAGTTTGCGCGAGCCGCGTTCAGGTACTTCTTGTCACCTGTCGCTTCGTATGCGTCCAGAACCAGCAGCAACGGCCAGCCCAGGCTGCGGATATGCGTACCGTAGGAAGTGGGCATGTGCGACACCATCGCGTCGGCGGCCTCCAGCGAAACGTCGAACGCGCGCCGGTCACCGGTTAAGTGATAGTAGTCCAAGTCGCCGCTGATCCAGACGTGGCCAAAATTCGTGCTGTGCCCCATTTGATACGTTCGGTCAACCGGCAGAGGTGCTTTCTCATAGTAGCCGCCCGTGTGACCGACCGCGTGCAGCCAGATATCACCCACTCGAGGCGGTTCGCCCCAGGGGTTTTTGACGAGCGGATTCGTAGCATGAACGATGTCCATGTCGATGTGGTGACGGGCAGCTTGCTCTGCTCGATCAAAGAACCGCCGATCGCCCGTGCGCACATATTGCTGGAATAGACCGTGAGCCAGGTCGTATTCCAGGTTGCCCCAGTTCACACTCCGTTCACCATACCAGTCACCGAAATTCAGCATGCCGTATTCCCGTTGAGCGGCCTGCCGTTGGAGATGACCGTTGAGCGCCTGTTCGAGCGACTTGTCATAAGCGGCGTATTTTTCGACGTTCGCCTTTGGGAATTCGCCAAAGGCAAGCGATCGGCAGGCGTAATCAGGAGCACAGGTTGCCAGCAACGGCTTCTCGGCCGCCTGGAAGAACGCGGTCAATGACTTGGACTCGGCGGGCCCCTGAAAGAAGGTCGTCCAAAGCTCGTGAGTCCGTGCCGCTCCGCACTTGAAACGGTATGTCCCTTTTCGTAGATAGTAGTAGAGCTTGCTTTCCAACTCCAAGGGATGGCCGTCATACTGCCCGTTCGGAAATGAGGGGAGGACCTCCATCGAAAGCCCCGTTTTGCCAAGCGCTATCCCCTTCGGCCAATTCTGCCAGAACTGCCGCAAACCGACGGCCATGCCGTACTCGCCGGCCTCGACGGCTGCCCATCCTGAGCCCCGTCGACCGCGCTCATCGTCGTCCACACGGTAATGCTGGTCGTCCCATTGAAATAACCGGCCTCGCGTCACTCGTTTCCCGTCAAGCAAACCGCCTGCAACGCTTCCCATCGGGGAAAGGTGAACGTCCATCGAGTCAATGTCAGCCATCACAGAATCCTGGCAGTCATTGACCAAGGTAATCATGGAACGAATATACGGTTTGCCGGCATAAGCGTGCAGCCGGACGACATAACGAAACAATGAGCCGGCATCCGACGACAAACGGCCGTCAATACGCACGCACACGCGCAGCGGACCGTTCTCCTCAACGACGACCCGGCAACGGTCATTTGCCGCATTGAAATGTCCGCCCGAGGAATCGGTCAGCTCAATACCGGATTCCCGACTCTGAGTGATCTTTCGGTTATCCAGCCAGACGCGATCGAACATCCGAAATCCCGTGAATGGAATCTCCACACGCAAGCGACCGGTTTCGATGCCTACCGATTCCCGCGCGCGACTGCTCGCAACCGGTTGGGAGATGCTTGGCGCATCACCCTTGCCCAACCGAGTGAGCTGGTAGATACGACGTTGATGAGGCGCCAGAGTCGCCTGAAAGTCGAGCAACAACCAGCGGACGGATCCATCAGGCCAGCTTCCTAACAGACGAGTTTGTAACGGCAATGGTTTACCGGCCTCGGTAAACAGCCGGACCGAACCGGGATCCGTCAACTCGCCCCTCCCAATCGGAATCCCCGACGTCACCGGCCAGTCGGTTCGAGCGATCCCGGTCGGTTCCACCACCGACAACGAAATCCACTCGGCTTCCAATCGCGGTACTCCAAGGACCACGGTGGCCAGTGCGACGAATCCGAAGACCGTAGTGCGCCACATGAATGTTCCGCCTTGAATGCAAGTAATGGTGATACTCAAATACCGGCCCGTTCACCGGCCGCCACGAGCCGCCGGGAACGACCTGCATTCTAGCCGGTTTCTTGCCTCGACGTGCAGCTTGATCTGCTTCATCCGATCCGTGGTATTGCCACGCTGTCCGTGGTCGTTTCCTCAATAACCGTTGCGTGTCCCCACCGTAAAGAGGCGTCTCCAACTGCCGGGCTCGCACGCCGGGCCCGCACGCAGGGCCCGACCGCCGGGACCCGCTTTGGATTCCCAGCGGGAATCAGTGTAGGATGTTGAGGACCTGCGGCGCGTAGCACGTCGAGACGGCGGAACGAATCGAACGACAAGAATCGGAGACTTGCAACATGAAGATAGCAGGCAGCCTGGCATGGTTGGCAGTCGTAATGGCGGCGATGACGCGGCCGACGCAGGCGCTTGCCGCCGAGTCGACGGCCGAGCGGCCCAACATTCTCTGGATTGTCGGCGAAAATTTTGCGCTCGACTTCGGCTGCTACGGCGCGCGCAATGTCAAGACACCGAACCTGGACCGTCTGGCGGCAACGGGTGTCTGCTATACGAACGTGTACTCGACGTCGCCCGTGTGTGCGCCGAGTCGATCGGCATTCATGACCGGCATGTATCAAACATCCACGGACATGCACAACATGCGCTCGCATCGTGACGATGATTTTCGTTTACCTGCCGGCGTTCGACCGATGACGCATCGATTGAAAGAGGCCGGCTATTTCACGGCCAACGTTTCCGAGATCGGGAAGAAGATTGTGGGAACGGGAAAGCTCGATCTCAATTTCGTAAACGAAGGAGCGATCTACGATTCACCAAACTGGTCGGACCTGAAGGGTCACCAGCCGTTCTTTGCCCAGATAAATATGCCGGAAGCCGAGTATGACATCTACGATCGCAAGAGCAAGGAGAAGCCCCGTGTGAAATGGGTGGGTGAGGAGTGGCACCCCAAAGTGGCAACGCCGGAAAATGTCTCGCCGCCGGCCTATTATCCCGATCATGAGATCGTTCGCCAGGAATGGGCCCGTTACTTGAATTCCGTCTCCGGTATGGACGTGCGCGTGGGATGGATTCTTGACCAGTTGAAAGAGGACGGGATCGCCGATAACACGGTCGTCATCTACTTCGCGGACAATGGCCGGCTCGAGGCTCGAGGAATTCATTGGTGTTGGGATAGCGGCTTGCATGTGCCGATGATCATCCATTGGCCGGAAGCTGTGCCCGCTCCTCCCCAATACCAACCCGGGATGAGGAACGAGCAGGTCATCAGCCTGCTCGACATCACGGCGACGACGCTGAGCATTGCGGGGTTGGATCGCCCGGCAGTGATGCAGAGCCGCGTTTTTCTGGGCGCCAATGCGGATCCGCCAAGACGGTTTGCATTCAGTGCTCGAGATCGCATTGACGAGACAGTCATTCGACAGCGTTCGGTGCGCGATCAACGGTATCATTACATTCGTAATTTTACGCCGGGCGCCGGATTTCTTACATTGAACCGGTACAAGGAAAAGTGTTTTCTGGTCAAACCGCTTATGCGGGAACTGGCCGCGTCGGGACAGCTTCGGGGCCCGGTTGCCGAGCTGATGCGGCCGTTTCCGGCGGAGATGTTATATGATACCCAGGCCGACCCGGAAGAGATTCGCAATCTGGCGGATTCCACGGCGGCCGAACATCGCGCCGCCTTGAATCGGATGCGGGCCGCATTGGACACGTGGATGGTTGAAACGAGCGACCTGGGCGGGAATCCGGAACCGGCGAAGGTTGTGGCACCGTTTGTTCCCGAAATGGACGCCTGGTTTGGCACGCCCGAATGGTACCAAAAAGGGCGATCATCACGTTAGAAGAGTGCCGACAGTCCGTCTTTCCCGATGTCGATCGTCGTTATGGCGACGACTATTGGTCCGGGCCGCCACGAATGGACTCGAGCAATGCGGCCATCTTCTCCACCTGATCCGGATGTTCGGACGCGACATTCTGCTGCTCTTTCGGGTCGCGCGCCAGATCGAAAAGGGCGCCTGGCTTCGAGAACTTGACGGTGTTCCACGGTCCCAGTTGTTCGCGAGTCGAACCGGGCGGAATAAACTTCCAATGACCCATCCTCAAGGCCAACGACTTGGCCTCGTGCACGAGGTGAGAACGACCGATTTGGTCGGAGCCAAGGAGCGTATCAAGTTCGTTATGGCTGTCGGGCAGGTCCGGGAGAGCTACGGGATGATCGATCAGATGAGCAAGCGAACGCGCCAGATCGACCTGGCCGAACAAGGCAGGCGAAACCGTTCCGGGAGCGACGTGTCCGGGCCAGCGGACCAGCATGGGAACTCGCGTTCCTCCTTCGAACAGCGAGTACTTGCCCCCGCGATACGGGCCGGCCGGAAGGTGGTCTCCGACTCGTTCGTTCGCCTGATCCACGTAGCCGTCGTCCAACACGGGACCGTTGTCGGAAGTGAAGATCACGAGCGTATTCTCGGTCAAGTGCAGGTCATCCAGAGTCTTCAACAGCTGGCCCACGCACCAGTCTGTCTGAGCGATGGCATCGCCGCGAGGGCCCATGCTGCTCTGTCCGACGAACCGCGCGTGTGGGACCCGCGGCACGTGGATATCGTGCGTACAGAAATGCAGGAAGAAGGGCCTCGCCCTGTTCCGCTCGATGAACTGAATCGCGCGACGCGTCACGGTGTCGGCAATATCCTCGTCGACCCAGCGAGCCTTTTCACCACCGGTCATGAACCCAATCCGAGATATACCGTTTACAATTGTGGCGTTATGTCCGTGCGAGAACATCATCTTCAGTAAGTCCGGTCGTTCCTTGCCTGTCGGCGCCGCACCGATTTTCTTGCGATAACTGATGGTGATCGGGTCAGCTGGATCCAAATCGACGACCCGTTCCTGTTCGACGAACACACAGGGTACCCGATCTCCTGTGGCGGGGATCAGGAAATGATAGTCAAAACCAATCTGGTTCGGACCTGGCGCAATACGTTGGTTCCAGTCGAGGTCGCCTGCACCGAGTCCCAGGTGCCATTTCCCAACAACGCCGGTTGCGTATCCTGCCTGTTTCAGGAGGGACGGTAACGTCGTCGAACGAGGTTCGATGATCAGCGGAGCATTGCCGGGCAGAACGTGGGCTTTTTTTCGGAACGCGTACGAGCCGGTCAGCAACGTGTATCGAGAGGGCGTGCAGGTGCCCGCGGAACAATGGGCATCGGTGAACTTGAGCCCTTCCGTGGCCAGCCGATCGATATGGGGCGTTTTCACTCCCAGCGCACCGTAACATCCCACGTCGCCATACCCGAAATCGTCCGTGTAGATCAGTACGATGTTCGGATGTGCGCCCAATGCCTCACCGCCGCGAGTGAGCAGTAATAACGGCAACAGCGTTAAAACGACACAATACCTCTTCATCATCGTCCCCTCTCTTTCGTCATGTTGTCGTGTACGCGTATTTCGCACGGTGAATGGACGCAGCGGGCCGGTGATTCGATTACTGGTCCGTCAGGATCTTCATTTGGAGTTTGCCGATGAGACTCGTGCACTGGTCCAGAAAAATAGAAAATGCCTGATCCCCTCGAAGTTCTTCGGATGTAAACTCGCGTAACGCCTGGATCTTAATGGCCGTCACGCGGTCCAGGTAGCCCCGCAATTCGGCCACGTCCTTGGATTTCATCTGGTCGGCCTCAATCGCAAGTGTCTGCTCGAGCAGCACATCGAGTCGTTCTTTATGACGACTCAATAACTCCTCACGTTCCGTTTCTCTCAGTTTTCGATATCGCAACCACAGGAGGTACAGGCCGGCGCCGAAGGCAAACAACAGTTCCTTGATGGCCGCCAGTGACTCCATGATATTGGCCGTCGTGCCGATCTGGTCGGAGGGATGGAAGTACTGCTGAGCGGCGGCGTGCATTCTTGTGGCGACCCGAGCGGCTACCGCATCGCGAGTAATCAGTGCGGGAACCACAAGGCGAAGATTCTGTTCATGTACGGCGGTCAGGGCCGCGGTAACGATCTGATCGCTCGTCGTCTGGTTCGTCACCAGAAAGGCTGTGGTCGCCAATGTTGGAATATCGGTTTCGGGGACGGTTGGAGCGGCAGAAAACAACCCGCGCGGAATGGTGGCCGTGCTGAAGAACGGGTGGAGCAAGTCAACGGCCGACGTGGTTCTGATCGGCATCAGTTGAAATGCTTTGGACTGCATGAGCTGGTGCAAGTCCGTGTGTGTAATGCCTGCCGTGACGATGGCTGCATCCAGCGATTCGTCTTCCTCAAGGTCGCGAAAATCGCGATTCGTGTCCTTGACGTCGTTTTCGTCGATTTGGAAATGACTGAGCAGCGCCAACGCACTATGGCGCGTCCCCGACCCGGACTTGCCCAGGGCCACATTCCGGCCCCGTAAATCGCTCAACGTCTCGATCGCCCGATTCTTGCGCACAATAACAAAGAGCAATTCCGGGTAGAGCGGTGTCACGACCGACAGGTCGTCCATCGTAACCGTGCCACCTTGAATGATGGCCAACGCATTTTCTTGGTGCCGCAGTCGTTCGACGTTTTCGAGAGAGCCGGTCGTGCGATCGACAACGACTGAACGCCCGATCCGGGACTGAATGGGCAATCGAATGGCGTCTGCAAGTTGGAAGTAGAGTCCGCCCGGTTGGCCCGAAAAGATGTGGACGGAATCGGGCAGCTCTTCGCGTTGAAATAGCCAGGTCAGTGGCAGTACGATAACGGCCACCAGGAGGCCGGCCGTGAACCACCGCCGAATCACGTTCGTCCGTATCGTCGGTCTCGGCATGCGGTGGTGTCCTTTTCCGTAGTCCTTCACGGCCCGCGCGGTGAAGGGCGAGTGAAATCGGGACCATCACTCATCGAGAGCACCCGTTTCGGGCCTTTGGCCTGAAACGGGTGCCATTTTTCTGACCAGTATGGCACGGAGGCCACCGTTGGCCGTGTCCGGCTGCCAATCAAGATCAAGCGAATGGGGAATACTGACCGGGGAGCCGCTCGGGATAGATACCGTCTTCGTTGGGCAGGGTCGGAGGCGTCGACTCCCAGGTCATGTTTTCGATACCGGGTGCCAATGTCTTGCCCTTAGCAATCGCGTCATCCCATTTTACGATTTTGCCGCTGTAGGTCGCCATGCGCCCGAGCACGGCCGTAAAGCTGCTGGTCGCGCCGTAGTGGCCTTCGTTGTACGGCGTGTTGTTGCGGATAGCCTCCAGAAGGGCAAAATGTTCCTGGTCGTACGGGTTTTTGAATTCGAATGGCACGCCGCCCTTATCCTTCACATCTCCACCTGCTTGAATCCCTCCATTTCCCTTGGAGCCAAAGGCATACTCCGAAACTCGGTTGAAGCAATTGCGGACATGGCGGCACTGACTATACATCTTTGTGCCGTCCGGGTAGGTGAATTCAACGAAATGGTGATCAAAGATCTCGCTTCCGGGATACTTCAGCCGGCGCATCTTGTCGCCACCCATCCCGTTGGCCTCGACCGGATGAGCACCCTTAGCCCAGTTACAGACATCCAGGTTGTGGACGTGCTGTTCACAGATATTGTCACCGCTAAGCCACGTGTAGTGGTACCAGTTGTTAACTTGCTGCTGCAGAAGATTCCAGTCCTCTTGCGGTTCACGCCACCAGATCCCGCCGCCATTCCAATAGGCTTGAAGAAGGATCAGGTCGCCATACTTGCCTTCATGAATCTGGGAAATGCCATTGACATACCCGGCATCATGATGACGTTGCAGTCCGACCCCGACCTTGAGTCCTTTCTTGTCGGCCAACTTGTTGGATTCAACCAGTGACAAGTAGCCGGCTGCGTCGACGCAGCACGGTTTCTCCATGAACACGTTCTTGCCCGCTTCGATGGCCGCCCTGTATTGCAGCGGCCGAAATCCGGGCGATGTGGCCAGGATGACCATATCGATGTCGGCGGCAAGAGCTTTTTTATAGGCGTCGAGTCCCCAAAAAGTGGTCTCCGTAGGTACACCCAGCCGCTTGGCCGTGTCACGAGCCTTGTGTTCAAACGCGTCGGCTACCGCCACGATCTTCGTATTCTGACAAGCCTTCAGGTTGTTCTTGGCAGCGCCGTTACCGCGCCCGCCGCATCCGATCAGAGCGATCCGAACCAGGTCACTGCCCGCAGCATGGGCCGAGCGCGCGGCGCCGAGATTCAGTCCGGTAGCCAAGGCCGTACCGGCTGCGGCGGCCGTTGATCGCTGGATAAAAGACCTGCGACTTTGTTTGTTCTCAGTACTCATTTGTCTGCTACTCCCAACTGAAGGCTGGTACGGGTATGACGCGGTTCCGACCCATTGTCGGCCGCCAGGCATGGTGACAGCTTCAAAAAAACGGAGACATTCATGATCCGATCTGGAAGAGCGCGTGGCAACCGGCTGAAGCCTCGCTCGTCATTCGAGGTGTCACGAACCGATCTAATTTACCAAGTTCACTGCCCCTTGTGGCCGGCTGAGGGCCCCATTTGGCCAAAAAGTGTGCCCGGTCAACCGCCTGATTTCGGCCGATGCCGTCACGGGCGGCTCGCCGGTAGCAGCACGCCTCTTCCCACCGGTTCGGCGTTGATCCGGAACTGCTCAACGTGCGCGGGCATTGAGTTGTTCGATTGACGGCAGCCGGCCCGTCGATCGCAGTGGACACGCTCGGTAGGTTGAGCCGTGCAAATAACCGCATCGACGGGGCTTGTACGCGGGCGCTAACTGGTCAGTTATTGGGGCTCGTCTGCTGTCAACAGAACGCCTATCCCTGATATTCCGCGCCGCCGCCGTGCTGCTTTACGATGCGTTCAGTGTCCTTCCGGGCTCGTTCGACGCACTCGGCGTTTGCTCCCACGACTTCCCACCGAGCCAACCCGGACTCGCTCTGCGAGACCCGCTGGCACACTTGCAGCCAATCGTCGGACAATGACGTGTGTTGATCGACATCGAACGGAAGACCGCGACGCATGAGCGTTGCTTCCAGCGGCAGGCCGTTCTTCATGGTTGTCAACGAAGAAGCCCCCAACTGTTCGAAGTGGTGCGCGACCGCCTCCAACGCGCCGGCTCGCCGCCCGTCATCGGAAAACTTATAACCCCACTCACGCTGCCTGGCCGTGCGGGCCTGCAGATCACGCATCCTCTCGAAGCGCGCTCGGTCCTCTCTCAAAACTCGGGCCACCAGCAACGCAACAAAAAGTGTGTTCTCCGTGCAGAAGCGAGCGGAACCGGCATGCTGAAACGCCTGATAAAAATGCGCGGACTCCTCGACGGCGCCCAGATATCTCGAATCGTCAATCATGCTCATCTTGATCTGAGAGTGCCCGTTGCGAATCACGTCGACCGCAACTCCCGATCGAGCCATTTGGATCACCGCCAGCGGGTTGCTCTTCAAGTCGGCAAACACACGCGGTTCGGCAAGTGTGAATAGATCTCGGACCTCGGGCAATATGGCCGCATAGATGAAGCTCGACGCAAGGTATGTCCCGTGGTCCATATAGACGTCGATGCGGTCACCGTCGCCGTCGAAACAGAACCCCGCATCGAATTGACCCGATCGTAATCGATCAAGGCCCGGCTGGATTACATCCTGCTTCACGGGATTGGGGTCACCCAGGGGAAATGCTCCGTTGGGAACGCAATGTAATGGCTCGAGATCTGCTTTCGCCAGACCAAAGGCCATCAACATTTCTCGGCCGGCTGCCCCGTTAAGAAAATCCATCATGATTCGCAGGCCGATCAGGTCACCTTCCGAAACACCGGCCAACTTCATACTGTGACGAACG
Organism: uncultured Pirellulaceae bacterium; assembly: GCA_964395615.1. Classification (GTDB taxonomy): domain Bacteria; phylum Planctomycetota; class Planctomycetia; order Pirellulales; family Pirellulaceae; genus CAYNDU01. The sequence continues at coordinate 14,211 of CAYNDU010000065.1, forward strand.
TATTCGCTCATCCGATCAAGGCCTCGAACCTTCCCGCAACGTTCGCTCCCGATCGATGCCCCCTCAACATAGAGCTGTCGAATACGATCCAATCCTCCTTGCGGTCCGATCTGTTCTGCGATCGGGATGACCTTTGGAGCCAGCAGTTTCTGGCCCGTATCGCCGGCCGGATTATGGGAAGCCCCGAACATCACGGCCGCCGCATCCGGATCGGACATGGCACAAAAATAGAAATAGGATGTCGAGCAAACGCCCGGCAGGTACACAACGTCGAGTCCCGCTGTTCGAAACGTCTCGATGCCGATCTCCAGGTAGGCAGGCCCGGTGCTGCGCGCATCGTGAGCCACGATGACTCGATCCGTATCCAAGACGTCACGAAAATAGACCGCTTCGGCGGCGCAGAGTCGAGCAGCCAATTCGGGGGGAAAGTTTTTGGCCGGCGTACGAATATCGTAAGCGCGGAACATGGACAGATTGAGTTGATCGACCATCGGTATGCTCATATGCGTTGCCAAACGTCTGCTGACACGCCAGACTGTGCATTGTGAAGAGCGAACGGCCAAAAGCCAATTGGGGGATCGGGACGATGAGTGACGACAAAGGCCATGAAGGAAGGATTATCAGCCTGGAGGAGTCGCTGATGCACCTGGAGCGGATGGCCGAAACGCTCAACGAAGTCGTCTGCAGAATTCAGGAAAGGTTGGACGATCAGGATCGAACTCTTGCCACTTTGTCTGAAACGATGACAGGACTAGCTGAAGGGGAAGCCCAACCACGGTCGCTGGAGGACGAGAAGCCACCTCACTATTGACGGGGTAAAGGGGTCAGGAGTCAATTGCCGGAACGGCCCGTAGGGTGCTTCGCACAA
>CAYNDU010000066.1:0-9087 GCA_964395615.1 uncultured Pirellulaceae bacterium
CCCGAGGAAATTCTCCCTATTTATGGCGCCGCTCTGTGCGACATTTATGTCGCCCTTTGTGCGACGACGACCGACTACGGAAACACCTGGAAGAACAACCAGGGAATCCCAATCGCCCGAACGTCAAGATCGCGCTGAATAATACGTCCACCCAAAACGAGCCCGTTCCTGCACCCCCGGGAATCGATCGCCCGGAGTCGGGGACCGTTGCGCGCAGGGATGCGGCGTTCCGTGGGAGTCACTGGAAACGCCATGCGAATCGCCGCTTAATCGGCCGGTTCGTAGTTGAGGTTTGGGCCGAGCCATTTCTCGACGACCGAAGGTGGCAGCTTTTTGCGTCGAGCATAATCGGTAACCTGGTCCCTGCCGATACGGCCGACCGAAAAGTAGCGCGCCTGGGGGTGAGCGAAGTAGAGGCCGCAGACACTTGCGGCAGGCTGCATCGCCATGGACTCGGTCAGCGACAGTCCGATCCGTTCGGCGTCCAACAGATCGAAAAGCGTTTGTTTCTCGGTGTGGTCGGGTTGGGACGGATACCCGGGCGCCGGACGAATGCCCCGATATCGCTCGGCAATCAACTCATCACCCGAAAACTCGTCGGGGCGTTCGTAGCCCCAGTCCTGGCGGACCTGCAGGTGCAACCGTTCGGCAAACGCTTCGGCCAGCCGGTCGGCCAGCGCCTTGACCATGATCGCCTGGTAGTCGTCCTGCTGGTCTTCGAACGATCGGGCAAGGCGATCGGCGCCGATGCCCGTCGTCAAGGCGAACCCGCCGATAAAGTCACCGTTCGGATGGTCCAGCGGCGCGACGTAATCGGCGAGCGACCGGTACTCGGCTTGTCCTTTCCGCTGCCACTGTTGCCGCAACATGTGCAGGGTCGCTCGGTGCTCCGAGCGGTTGTCATCGGTAAACACGACGACATCGTCGCCGACTGAGGCGGCCGGCCAGATGCTGTAGACGGCGCGTGCCTCGAGCAATTGTTCGTCGATGATTTGCTCGAGCAGTTTCCGGCCGTGTTGGAAAAGATCGCGCGCCGCCTCGCCGTATGTCGCGTCGTCAAGGATCGCCGGGTATTTGCCCTTCAGTTCCCAGGCCATGAAGAACGGCGACCAGTCAATGAACGGAACCAGTTCCGACAGTGGGAACTGAACGAGGACTTCCCGTTCGACACGGGGCGGCACATGTGCAGCACAGTGGTCCCAGCCGTCCGCGAAGGGACGTTCTCTCGCTTCCTCCAGCGAGACCAGAGTGTGGCGATGTTGTTGAAAGGACTTTACGTGCCTCGTTTGTTTCTCGCGATTCTCTTGGCGGAACGCTTCTTGCAGGTCCGGATTCAAAAGGCGATCGACGACGCCCGGGCATCGCGACGCGTCCTTGACGTGCGCCGTGACACCGTTGAACTTCGGTGCGATTCTAACAGCCGTGTGTTTTTCACTCGTCGTAGCTCCTCCAATCAGAAGCGGTACGTCGAGTCCCGTTCGTTGCATCTCTGAAGCGACGTGGACCATTTCGTCCAGACTGGGCGTGATCAGACCGGAAAGGCCGACGATGTCGACCTTGAGATTTCGCGCCTCTTCGAGGATCCGATCGCAAGGGACCATGACCCCCAGATCAATCACTTCGTAGTTGTTGCAGCCGAGCACGACGCCGACGATGTTTTTGCCGATATCGTGTACATCGCCTTTCACCGTTGCCAGCAGAATCTTGCCCCGGTCTTGTCGTTGCGTTCCTTCCGACTCGCGTTCAATTTGCATGTGGGGGAGTAGATAGCCGACCGCTTTCTTCATCACCCGAGCCGTCTTGACCACCTGGGGCAGGAACATCTTGCCGGCTCCGAACAGATCGCCGACTTTTTGCATGCCGGACATCAAGGGACCTTCGATGATGTTCAGGCACCGGGCATAGTGTTGCCGTGCTTCCTCGACATCCTCCTCGATAAACCGATCAATTCCCTTGACCAGGGCGTGGCTGAGTCGTTCGTCCAACGTCCCTTCGCGCCAGGCCAGGTCTTCGAACTGTCTTCGGGCCGTTGTTCCCTTTACGGTTTCCGCGTAGGCCACCAGGTCTTCGGTTGCTTCTTCGCGGCGATTGAGCAGGATATCCTCGACAAGCTCACGCAGGGGCCCAGGGATCTCCTCGTACACCTCCAACTGCCCCGCGTTGACAATTCCCATGTCAAGCCCCGCCTGGATGGCGTGGTAAAGGAACGCCGAGTGCATGGCCTCACGGACCACGTTGTGACCGCGGAATGAAAAAGAGACGTTGCTGATGCCACCGGATACGCGAACGCCCGGAATGGTCTGCTTGATCTGCCGGACCGCCTCAATGAAATCGACCGAATAGCTGTTGTGCTCGACAATGCCTGTCCCCACGGTCAATACGTTGGGGTCAAAGATGATGTCCTCGGGAGGGAAATCGAGCCGGCCGGTCAGCAACTCGTACGATTCGCGGCAGATTCGTACCTTCTCAGAGACACTCGTCGCCTGCCCCTTTTCGTCAAAAGCCATCACCACGGCCGCCGCGCCGTATCGACGAATCAGCCGGGCTCGACGCAGGAACTCCTCGGGACCGTCCTTCAAACTGATTGAGTTGACAATCGCCTTGCCCTGGACGCATTGCAAACCGGCTTCCAATACCGACCATTTCGAACTGTCGATCATGATCGGGATCCGACAGATGTCCGGTTCCGCGGCGATCAGGTTGAGGAACCGAACCATCATGGCTTCGCCGTCGAGCAACGCGTCGTCCATGTTTACGTCCAGAATACTCGCACCCGCCAGGACCTGCTGCCGAGCAACCTCGACCGCCTGTTCATATTTTTCCTCTCGAATCAGGCGTGCAAATCGGCGAGATCCTGTGACGTTCGTCCGTTCGCCCACCATGATGAAATTGGTTTCGGGACGCAGCGTCAGCGCCTCCTGGCCGCTTAATCTCGTCCATGCCGGCAGTGTCGGTCGCTGACGCGGAACCGTCCCGTGGACGGCTGCAGCGATCGCGCGAATGTACTCCGGTGTCGTCCCGCAACAGCCCCCAACAATGTTTAACCATCCTTCTCGAGCGTAATCGCCGAGCGTTTCGGCCATCTCGTCCGGTGATAGATCGAACGTACCCAGCTCGTTGGGTAAGCCGGCGTTCGGATGACAGCTGGTATACGCCGGCGCTAACCGGGACAGCTCTTCGACATAAGGACGCATTTGACCCGGGCCCAGGGCGCAGTTGATGCCTACGCTCAACAGATTCGCGTGGGCGATGGAGCTCCAAAACGCTTCGATCGTCTGGCCCGACAGCGTGCGCCCCGCGCGGTCCGTGACCGTGACCGATGCCATCACCGGAAGTCGGATCCCCCGTTCGTCAAAGAGCCGCTCGATGGCAAATAGACAGGCCTTGAGATTCAATGTGTCGAATACCGTCTCGGGAAACAGGATGTCGACGCCCCCGTCGACCAACGCCGCCGCCTGCTCGTAATACGATTCAACGTGCTGAGAAAACGTAACCGCCCGGTAACCAGGATCGTCCACCCGAGGTGACATCGAAGCCGTTCTGGCCGTGGGGCCCATCGAGCCGGCCACAAACCGCGGTCGGCTCGAGTCCCGCGTGTTGTATTCGTCGGCCGCGCGCCGAGCACATCCGGCTGCCGCCAGGTTGATCTCCCGCATCATTGACGGAGGTAGACCGAATTCCTCCATCCCAATCGGGCTCGAACCAAACGTGTTGGTCTCGATGATGTCCGCGCCCGCCTCGAGATAGTCGCGGTGAATCTCCGTGACGCTCTCCGGCTGCGTCAGGCAGAGGACATCCACATAGTTCTTCAAGTCCTTGTGGTGGTCCGCGAAACGCTCGCCACGCATCGACCGTTCGTCGATGCCAAGAGCCATGACGGCTGTTCCCATCGCTCCGTCCAGGATCAGAATCCGCTCTTGCAATAGATGGTCCAAGAGGTCTTGCACGTTTTGAGTCTCTGATTGGTTCATGCGTTTGGGCCGTCGCACCCGGCCGCTCGTCTCGATAGTTCCGATCGCCCCTCATCGCTCCGAATCGATTGCCCCTCGGCCAAACAGGGGCCCATTCCGGAAAAAAGTCCACTTAAATACCGTAAAGCCTCCAGGTTTCCTGGTTTAGCTTTACGCAATAATCGACAGATTCTATGCAGGGCTCAAGATCTGCACAATCGGAACCGATAAGAGACGTACGACACAACGCGCAACGCTCGTTAGTGCGCCGCATGGACGTATTGCCGGTTTCACGGAAGTATACGATGAGCACAACGCCTCTCGATCCGAATCGTTCGCCCGAGGTTCCCCGACCGCCGGAGGACCCGAACTCTGTTTCTCCCACCGACGGCCGCACGACGTCCAGGGACGCCGCCCGATCGGTGAGTCCGTCCAGCGGCGACCAATCCGCGGAAGCCGGACACTCTCCATTTCGCATGGCCGAGCCATCTTCAGCCGGGTCGTTTTTCGGCCAGGAGATGGGACGGTCGAGCCTGGGCATTTACGGGTCGAGCGAGCTGCCGGTCCTGGTCCGCCTGCCCGACCTGTCCATGGCGGCCGCTGCCGCCGCACCATCTGCCGACGCGTCGCGACCACCCTCAACATCGCCGCCGGAAGTTCCGCTCGCCGAGCCGCCTGACGGGGAATCTCTCGTTCCGGGCGAGCAGGTTCCGTCGAATACGGGGGCCGAAGCAAACGAGGAGCCCTCACCGACGAGCGGCACCGTTGGGATTGCGGCCGAACGAGCTTCGGCTCGTCGTCGCCGAATGGAACGTTCCGAGCCATCGGGCGGATCACCGCGTGGCGGCCAGCAAACTCCGCGACGCACGCCGATGGAGTGGATTCGTGGTGCGGGTCAGCTAACCAAGGCGACTCTTTTGGCTCTATTCTTGTTCGTCATCATCGTGACGATTAAGGAACGGTTCAAGGGGGTGGCCAAGGATCGGCCCGACGTCAGTACCGATCGAGCGGTTGTCACGGATCACCGGTCGAGCCGTTCCGATCAGCGACCGGGGACAGATTCTCTCGGGGACGCCGTCCAGGAAGCACCCCTGCTTTTGCAGTCGAATACTGCGGATCCGCCGGTGGCGCCGGACGAATCGGGCTCAATGTCCGAAGCCGGACCGGTCGTGAATGTCCCACCGCCGGTTGAAAGTCAACCCGCGACCGGCCCGCGTGCCGCCGATGCTCGTCTCTCCAGCGACCCGCCCGTGGCAAGGATGGCTGGACGAGATCCCGAAACAACAGGACGCCGCGAGGCGGTCGGTGGGCCGCCGCAAGCCTATCCGACCACAGGGGTCGCGCCGCCAACGGTCGAAGTTTCGCCCAGATATGAAATGCGCAGTAACACGCGTCGCGGTGGCGGGCCGTTCGATCGGAATCAACGGAGATGACGGTCGTTGGAGAATTGTCGTGTCGTTTGGAAGAAAGAGTCTGTCGTTGAATGGGCCCCGAACTGGGCGACGGCTCGAGTTGGCCTACGGGGCCAAATGACGTTTCACAATGGACGGTGCTCCCTCCGGAGCGGACAGCTGCCCTACGGACATGACCATGAACACTCTGAATCAGGCATTTATTCGCGCCTTTCAAAAGAAACAGGCCGTGGACACCGGCGCCGACATGCCGGCGTCCCTGGGATCGATTCGTACCCCGGAAACGGTCGGCACGAATGATCCGGACGAGTTGAAAACACCGCAGTCCGACCCGGCGACCGGCGAGCCGTGTCATGAAGCCGACATTCGCCCGGCGACTGCTTCGGTCGACTCCGGCCCGCGGACCGACCGGCAAAACAGATTGCGCATCGACGCAGCCGAGCAATCCTCTTCCGTTCCGATGCCGCATATGGCCGTCCCGAAGGTTGAGGAGGCTCAGACCTACCAGTTGCAGGACATTCTGGCTGCCGCGGTGACGCAATCGGTGTGGGTTGAAGGCTCGCTCCTGACGCTGGATGACCGTTCCCGCGTGGACCAGGACGTGCCCCTTGTCTCAGACCCGCATCAGGTCGACACCGAGGACTCGGGCGCTGCAGGGGTGACGGACGAACCTCACTTGTCGGGCGGCCCGAGATCGGGCATTCCTTCAAAACATGGGCCGGTGCCCACGGAAGGAGAACCGTCCACGGAGTCAGTGCAGGCGACGACGCTTGAGCCGGCAGGATCGCCGATCGGAAATCCCTCCCAGGCCGGTGACGAATCCGCTGGTGCCGATCCGCGTCTCGATTCGGACATTCCGGTCGTGCGATCGTCACCCGATTCTGAACGGGAGGCGCCGGCGTCAGATAACGCCGACGGGCCTGACCGACCGAATTCGTCCGACCCTCAAACGGAATCGGCGTCGGGCATTGACGACTTGTGGTCGTCCGATGACAACTACCCCGATCCAGCGAAAGTTCTCCTCGAGGCCTGGGCTGCCGTGGCGCCCATTGACCGACAGTTGGTTGCCGCGATGACGATTCCCGAGATACAGGTTGTGGCCGAAGGTCAGGGACCTGTCGATACGGGCGATTCATCGGTCGACGTGGCGGCTTTGCACGACCCTCAGCAGTCGGCCGAGTTGGTGATTGACGTCGACCGTTCGTTGGCAGTGGAGCTCGCCGAGACGCCAGGGTACGATGCCGAGTCGACCGAATCGGAGGATCGGCATGAGGCCGAGCGGGAAACGCCGGATGAAAGGGAATCGACCGGGCCCACGGAAACTGACCCTTTGCCGGCGGCGCCTCCCTTCGCGGCTTCCTGGGAGGTCGATGCGTTCCCCTGGCCGGGAGTTGCCATCGGCTTGGATGATGTGACACAGGGGCGATTGCGCGACGCGGGTCGGCAACTGGCCATGGCCAGCCGTGAGGGGTTGGGCGTTTTGGCCGTCACCAGCGTCCAACGCGGCGAGGGGCGTACGACACTGGCGCTCTCGTTGGCTCGGGCAGCAGCCCAATCCGGACTACGCGTGGCGCTGCTGGACGCTGACCTGGCGCGGCCCGAGCTGGCCAGCCAGTTGGGGATCGAGACACCCTGCGATTGGGAGGAACTAGCTCGTGAGCACAAGCCGATCAACGAGGCGGCCATTCACTCACTTGCCGATGGGGTGACCCTGTTTCCCAAGCGGGATGCCTGGGCCGGCGTCGGCGATCGCATGGACGGGACGCTGCTCAACGGCGTCCTGCATCAGTTGACCCCCTACTTCGACCTGGTCTTGGTCGACCTGCCGCCAATGGCGGACGCTCACCGTGATACGTTTGCCGAATTGCCCAGGTGCCCGTTGGATATGGCCGTCGTCGTGCGCGATCTCCGGACGACCGGACACGCTGACACGCTGCCGGTCGTCCAGACTCTCGAGACAATGGGCGTGCCGGCCATTGGAATCGTCGAGAATTTTGAACCGGTCGAGTAGTCATCGTTGGTCGAGGAACCACCCATTATGTACCAGCAATACTGGCAACTTCAATCGAAACCGTTCGAAACGACGGCGGACACGGGATTCTATTATCCGGCCGAAACCCATCAGGGAGCGTTATTAAAGTTGCGGTACGCCGTCGAGAACCAGCGTGGAGCGGCTCTTCTGGCCGGTGCCGCCGGACTGGGCAAGACGCTCATCATTCAGACGTTGTTGAGGCAGCTCGACGAGTTCTGCTCACCTCGCGTGCACATGGTCTTTCCGCAGATGCCGGCCGATCAGTTGTTGGCCTATCTGGCGGAATCCTTGTCGGGGCACGCGCACGGCGTCGAAACGCCCCCCATCGAGCAGAGCGTCCGGGTGATCGAAGATACGCTTTCGGATAACGCGGCCGCGGGGCGGCACGCGGTCCTGGTCATTGACGAAGCTCAGGATCTGGTCGAGTGTCAGACGTTGGAGACGGTACGGCTCTTGTTGAATTTTGAGTATGATGCGCGCGCCTCCCTAACGGTTGTGCTGGCCGGTCAGCCGTCTCTCTTGCCGGTTTTGGATCGGATGCCGGGATTGGACGAGCGGTTGGCGGTGAAATGTCTGCTGAGGCGATTGAAACTCGAAGAGACGGTCAGCTACATTCACCATCGTTTGCAGGCGGCCGGAGCCACACGGGATATATTCGACAATGGGGCCCTTGAGGCCGTCCACCACCTGGCCCATGGCGTGCCGCGGCGCGTCAACCGCCTGTGTGACCTGGCGCTGTTGATTGGTTTTGCCGAGGAACGCAGCCAGATCGGCGAGTCTCAGGTCGAGTCGATTGCCGAGGAACTGGTGGCGGTAGCTCCGGAATAGTCGCGGGCATTTGACCGCTTTCCACGTAGCGGCGACTGCGGGCGACCATTTGGCGACGGAGTGGCGTTGGGACCTGTATCTTTCTTGATGTCAATTGGTCGTCACTCGTCCCTGTTGACGTCGAGTGGCTGGGCGCGTCCCGGGGACGCGATGTCCAAGTGCCTGGGGTCACCAGATGTTGTTCCCTGCCGGCAAGGCCAACTCGGATCGCTGCGGGAGTGAATCACTTTGGCCGCTCCATCGTTAGCAGGGCCGATCGAAACGGCCGGTGGAAACTGGCGAACCGCGATCTGTCTGGCCGTGATTCTGGGCTTAGGCCTGTTTCTGAGGCTGGTGCAGGCTGGCGAGAGCCTGTGGCTCGATGAACTCCATACGAGTTGGGTGGTTGCCGGAGCTTGGGCGGAGATTCCCGGCCGGGCGGCCGATGGCAACCAGAGCCCGCTCTTTTTTCTGCTGGTCCGGCTTGTCGTCGACGGGCTGGGTGACCGGGAATGGGCCTTGCGCCTTATCTCCTTGGTGTCCGGGTCCGCACTGATCCTGTCGGTCTATCTGGTGGTCCGGCAGTGGACCGGTCGTACTCAGTCGGCACTGCTGGCAGCCGCCCTGATTGCCATCCAGTCGGACGCTCTTTTCTACGCTCAGGAAGCCCGGCCCTATGGGTTGCTTCAATTGCTGGCCGTGTGGCACGGCTGGCTGTTGATTCGCACGGTCGAGCGCCCTCGTGGCACCGATCGGATGCTCTTGGTGCTCGGCGCGATTGCGTTGTATTACTTGCACTACACCGCATCACTTTTCTTGTTGGCCGAGGCCTTCTACCTGGTCCGCCGCTGGTCGCTAAAAAAAGGCGACGCCGGAGAGCACGACG
>CAYNDU010000066.1:9187-14967 GCA_964395615.1 uncultured Pirellulaceae bacterium
CGCCGGAAATCACGGCACGCGGCATCACCCGGCTTGTGGATATCTGGGGCGGCGGCTGTTATTCGACGCATCCGTCGTATTGGTGGCCATTGGACCGTCGCTTCCCCACCTTCGTCAGATTGCGGCCCGGCGAGCGAATTGGGCACGAATCGTCGCGCCTTGGCCGTCGGCCTCACTCATCTGGCTGGCCATCCTGATGGTTGTTCTGCCTTGGTTGTTTGTGTGGTGGGAACATCGGTGTCATCGATATCCGGGGCATTCCGGCGGGCGACCGGGCGACGACCGTTCTCCTGATCCGGCTGCTCGATCGTGGGCCGCAATCTGGACGATTGTCCCGCCATCGCTTGCCTGGTTCGGCACGTTGACCGGACTGGCCGCGCTCGGGATGTTGCGCTATTTTGTCACGAGTCTTCCGGCCGTTGTTGTTCTGGCGGCCATTGGGCATGCGTCCCTTCATTCCCGCTCAATGAGGCGTTTGCTTGCCGTGTGCCTGATTGCCGGAACACTGGTTCCCTTCGGGCCGTTCGCCCAACGGATTCGCACGGGGCGTTGGGTCAGCGATCGCAATGAAGACTGGCGAGCGGCCACGCGCCGACTGGACGTGCAGTGGAGCGCCGACCCGGTGCCCGTTTTCACCTGTTCCGGACTTCTGGAAGATCGAGCAATCGCTGCGCCCGTCCCGCCCCGGTTGCGGACCTATTGTTTGTTTCCGGTGAGCGGTATCTATCGCCTGGCTGCCCACCCGGTCGAGCCGCTTCCGACGCGTCGTGACTTGCGCCTGTCCGACGCGCAGCGACACGATATTGCCACCGCGGGCGGGGCCTGGTTCCTGATTCGCGCGAGTCGATCGACGACTTCCACGATGTTGCAGCGGATTGGAGAATCGCTGCAGGCAGAAGGACGCCGCGTCACCATCTGGCCGTCCCACCGATTCGGGATTCTCTCCATCACGCGGTTCTCACTGCGGCGCCGAGCCGGCATACAGGTCCAGGTTGGTCCGTCCACCGATTAAAGCGAACAGGTCGCGAATCTGTGCAAGCCCTTGCTGGAACAGGAATCCCGCAAGCCGACCATGACGCTTGGCACCCAGTATGTAGAAGTCCGGTTCGTCCGATAGAAGGATGGCACCAGGGGCTCGATCATCGTCGACCCAGGAACAGTCGGCCACCGGCGGTGTCACGGGCCGCTCGGTCCTTGCATCGAATCGGACGAGCATCTCCCGTGTGAGACGATGGTCGGGTCGCCAGCCGGCGTTGATGATGACCTGGTCAAAGTGATCTTGCGACCCGGTGGATTCCAACGTGGGACTCCCAATGAACTCGACGTCGTACACGCCGTTGTCGGGGTCGCATGCCATGTGCCGGATTCCCGACCGATCCTGAAAAGTGAACGCGGGTGACGGCCCGGTCGCCCGGCAATTGGCCGCCAGGATCAGTTCTTGACGTCGGCTGGATGGATCATCGGGGATCGTCAAAATGGGACCCGAGGGATTGTCACTCAGCCGGTTGCCCACCCAAGTGACTTGGGTCGCCGGTGCCTCCCGTTGCAAGGCGACCAGTTGCGAGACCGTGTGCGCGGCCCATTGATCGATCCCATACAACAGGACGCGTTTGCCGGCGTACTGAGATCGCGCAGCGCCCGCCAGATCGGGTGTTCGGTACTCGAGTTGTCCGGCCAGTTCGGCCTCCCCGATCGCCGGTAACCCGCCCGGGCCGGCGCCTGCCGGCGAGCCGCACTGTCCGGTCGCGTCGATCACGACGTCGGCCGTTTCCCACGATCGGCTTCCATCGGGTTCATGCAGCAGTATCCAGAAGTCGTCCTCTGTCCGTGTACCTTCACTGCCGTTCGGCTTGCTGCACTGGCCACGACCGACCGCAACCACGGTTTGCCCCAGGCGGACATGGTCTGCCAGTAAATCCGTTTGGCAAAGCGGCGCAAAGTACTCGTCGATCCACTGTCGGCCCGTCAGGTACCGGTCGTCGTCCGGCGCCCGATAGCCGGCGTCCTGGCATTTCAGCGCGGCGAGTCCGAGCGGCGAGCGACTCCGGCCGAATTGCGAAATCATCGAGATGTGCCCCCAACGTGCTACCTGGGACGCAATTCCGTCGCGTTCGAATACGACGACATCGTAACCAAGGAAGCGGGCGTAAAGCGCCGCTTCGATACCGATCGGACCGGCACCGAGAACGGCGATCCGGGCCGGTGTGTCGACGGCCATTGGGCAAACTCCTTGAACACGTTTCACTTTGTCAGGCGATGAACGGCGACTTGGGGGTAACGAACCGATTCCTATCTCAGAGGTGACAAAAAACGCCGTCTCCGGTGGGACGCCTGCTTCGTTGTGATACGAACAAATCTCACGAACGGCCGAACTCGTCACCGACCGCAGTGCGGATGGCGGCCTGTAAGCGGCAGTACGCCGGTTTGTCCGACGACGGGTCGCAGAGTTCGCGTTCTAGTCGCTTGAGGTCTTCGCGTTCGTCGACGTCGTACCAGGTCGGCAAGGTGGCGTAGCCGATACCGAGTCGTTGCAGTTGCCGCTCGGTCTGCTCCCAAACCTGCGGCGTGCTCCATGCGACATGCTCAAAAATCGAGGGAGCCGGGCCCGCGATACCGATCAGGTAGTAGCCGCCGTCGTCTGTCGGGCCGACGACGACCCGGTCGTGCCGAAGCCGGTCAAAGGCTTGCTCGATCAAGGCAGGCGGCAGATTGGGGCTGTCCGATCCGATCAGCACGGTTCGTTGGGAACCGACGGCGACGGCCTGGGCGAAGAAATGAGCCATCCGTTGGCCAAGGTCGCCAGGACTCTGAGCCACAACGTGCCACTGGCCGGCCGCCAATCGTTCGAATTCGACGCGGCGCTCGGGTGGGTCGTAAAGCAGCCAACGTTGGTCTGTCATGGACGTCAATTCGGTCACCAGGGTTGCGACGAACTGGTGATAGATGCGGGCAGCCGCATCAGGCCCGACAGCGGCGGCCAACCGAGTTTTCACCCTCCCCGGTTCCCAGAACTTGGCAAACATGCCGAGGACTTGATTACCACACCTTGCACCGGCCAATTCACGCTTCAAGAGCGTCTCGTTCACCCGGCCTCGGAACCGCTCACGCCCATCAATAACGACAACCGGCACACATTCGTTGAATCGTTCCACCAGCTCCGGATATTGATCAATGTCGACAATCTCCGGGCTCAGCCCGTGATCGGCCAATTGTCTCAGAGCGACCTCGCACAGGTGACACTGTTTTCGAGTGTATAGTACGGACGTCGGTATCAGTCCAGGCATTCAACGGGGCTCCTACTCTCTCTTGGCGATCGTTGGAGTCTATCGGTTTTTCGGCCAAACGACCATGGCCGACGCGTGGGCGGGTCAACGATTTGCCGGATCGGTCGTCAGGTCCGGGACCATGTCACACGTGGCGTGCAGCCGATGAGAACGCCGAGCGGCCGCTGGTATCGCGAATGCATGGAATTTCCGAGAGAATCCTGTTAGGCTGTGAGGGAGAGGGGACGGCGCCGCACTCGTAGGGCGGCACTGCGGGGCCGTGCTGGCCGATCGATGCATTGTCGGCACGGCGACCCGTGAGGAGGTCTTGTCTCGGATTCATCATGTGAGTGAGAGCGCGCGGCGCTGAGTGTTTGCGCCGTGGTCGCGTCGACATTTCTACTGGTAGCCAAACGATGGCCAAACAAACCAGTTCGCAGTCGTTACTGGAAGTCGTTCGAAAGAGCGGGCTGGTACTCGAGCATCATCTCGACGAGGTTATCGCGCGGTTGGAAGCGGAGCACGATGGGCGTTTGCCCGATGAGCCGAAGCGTTTGGCCGCGGCGCTGGTCGAAGCAGGTGTCGTCACGAACTGGCAGGCCGAAAACCTGTTGCGTGGAAAATACAAGGGTTACTTTATCGGCAAGTACCGACTGCTGCGGCACATCGGCAGTGGTGGGATGAGCTCGGTCTATCTGGCGGAACATGAAATGCTGCATCGCCGACGGGCGATAAAGGTACTTCCCAAGAAGCGAGTCAATGATTCCTCCTACCTGGACCGCTTCTTTCGCGAGGCCAAAGCAATCGCCTCGCTCGACCATCCCAACATCGTGCGGGCTTACGACCTGGATAACGAAGGCGACGTTCACTTCCTGGTTATGGAATACGTCTCAGGCCGCGATCTGCAAACGATCGTGGCGGCCGACGGGCCCCTCGACCCCGACACGGTCGCCAAATATGTTATCCAGGCGGCCCGCGGCCTGGGATTTGCGCATAATGAAGGCCTGATTCATCGAGACGTGAAACCGGCCAACGTGCTCGTCGACGAGAATGGCACGGTCAGGATCCTCGATCTTGGCCTGGCTCTGTTTTCCCGAAGCGATGATCCGTCCCTGACCATCGAACACAATGAAAATGTTCTCGGAACGGCCGACTACCTGGCTCCCGAACAAGCGCTGAGTAGTCATGACGTCGATGGACGAGCCGATATCTACAGCCTCGGTTGCACCCTCTACTTTCTGCTCTCCGGGCACCCGCCGTTTCCCGAAGGGACTTTGGCTCAGCGGATCGCAAAACACCAGTCGAGAATGCCGGCCGACATTCGCAAGCAGCGTCCCGACTGTCCGGAGGACCTTGTCCGAATCTGTATCAAAATGATCCAGAAGAACCCCGACCATCGCTTCCAAACGATGGGACACGTTGCTCGGGCGCTTGAAACCTGGTGCAAAGAACACTCGCAAGACGAGGCTGGTCCTTTGCCCAGAATCGTCGATGTGCCCCAGACGGCCGGCGCGGGCAGGCGGCGAATTGGCTCGTCAAAAAAGAAGACCTCTGGCCAGTCAAGCACGAAGCGAGATTCTGGCGAACCCGCTCGCGGCACCGAATCCGATCGGCCTGCCGCGGCAGATCAGCGCGTGACGGCGGGAACTTCGCGTCGTGCAGATCCTGCAACGCCGCGACCCGATTCGGCCGTGCCCCAAGCAATCGATGCCCGTCCTTCATCGTCGAAGGCCTTGAGGGAACTCGACGAAGGTCATCGTTCGGATACGGTGACGCCGGGAAAGCCGAGTACCGTGCGGGTGGGGGAGGAACGGGGCGAGGCGGACGCGGAACAACCGCAATCTCCCGAAGACAGTGGACGGCTCGATCTCGGAATCGAGGCCCTGGCTAGTGGGTCCGATAGCCAGGGCGTACGCCAACTCCTGGCCGAACGGCGGCAACGGGCCCAACGCTCAGCCCGACTCGTTCGCTGGGTTTGGATCACCGTCGGAGCGCTCTTCGCGGCCGTTGCGCTGGCGATGGTTCTCGAGGCCTGGACGGCCGGTCCTCCTGCGATTCCGAGCGATACCCAATCGACCGACCGACCTCCGCTCCCCGTGCGGCCGTCCCTGCGGCCGGGCGAATAGCCTGCGGCCGTTGAGTAGCAGCCTCCTCCTGAACCTTCGTGCTCTTCGTGTCCTTCGTGGTACTCTTCTGCTGTTGAAGGATTGCGGAGCCCGATGGTGCCCGACGTCAAACTAGACGGAAGGCGATCCGCAGATGCCGGAAAGGCGGAACCAATCGCTGGACCAGAGTCGGCGACCTGTTCAGCTTGGCCGTTCGATCACACATGCGATTTCTCACAGAGTCACAGAGGCACGGAGATGCATGAGAACGAGATTGGCACGATGATCGTGGATTGTGCCGTCCATTTGCATCAAGATCTCGGGCCGGGATTGCTTGAAACGGTTTACGAGGTGACCTTGGCACGAAAACTGGAGCAGCGAGGACTCTCCGTGCAGCGTCAGGTTCCTGTAG
>CAYNDU010000067.1:0-14892 GCA_964395615.1 uncultured Pirellulaceae bacterium
CTCGTTGGGGCCATCGTAATCGTCTTTGGAATCAACTTTGCTTTGAGCTATTTCGATACGATCGTCACTCGGAATCTGCGATTATCGGGTTCCCAGGAACTCGCAGCGCTGGTACACGTTGCACTGGTCATTGCCTCCCAGGTCGTGGGCATCTTCCTGAGTATCGGTTACGTTCAGCTCATTCTTCGGTTGGCGCGCCGACAACCGGCGGAATTGGGCCAGGTCTTTTCCGGTGGGCAGCGATTTCTTCCCACATTGGGTATCTCGATCGTGTTCGGCCTGGCCGTCATTCTGGGCACCGCCCTTTGCGTCATTCCGGGAATCTTCATTGCACTTTTGTGGTGGCCAACCTACTACCTTGTGGTCGACAACAAGTGTTCGGTGTCGGACTCGTTTTCAGTGGCCGCCGAGATATCCGAGGGCAACAAGGGCACCATGATCCTGATCTGGTTGCTGGGAATCGGCATCGCAATGATCGGATTCCTTGCACTTTGTGTAGGAATCGTCTTCGCAGCGCCCCTGGTAGGTATGCTGCACGGCGTGGCCTACCTGATGATGTCGGGCCAACTCTCTACCGATCCTCGTTACGTTACGAGCAAACACAGTTCCTTCTGAAGAACGAGAACCGGTGTCCCCGTTTCTCTACTCGCCGATTACACCGAGTTCCGCAATCGAAGCCCACGGCTGGCCGTTCACTTCCGACAGTATGCGCAATCGCAAGTAGCGCGCTTCGGTCGCCTTCCACTCCACCTGCTGAGGTTCCTTGGTCTTCTTCCATCGGGCCTTGGCAACCGGAGCTTCTGTCGAGTCAAGGTCCGGGCCCAGATAGACCTCGAAGTCGGAGATCGCTCCGTTCCACCCGCCGTCTTGCCGAGCAAGATATCGGAGGCCGGTGACGATTCTCTTTTTCCCAAGGTCTAATACCAGCTCGTGTGGGTGTCGAGCGACCGTGCCTTGAAAATCCGTATGCCAGTGTGTGGTCGGATCTCCGTCCAGAACGTTGGATGCCAACTTGCCATTTGCTTTGGACTCGCTACTCACTCGGGCGATCTGAATGTCTTTGCTGGGAATCAGCCCGTCCCTCGGGAGCGATTGGATTCTGGTCAACGATCGCTGCATCGAGGTACCGGTCTTGGCCCGCCGATCGCGCTCGTTGAGTTCCGGCTCGGTAAACACTCCCACTTCGGCATCCACGTGGGCATCAGCCGCCCATTGAGTAAGCTGTCGCAGCGTACCGGGTTCTTCAGAAGCCAAATCGTGCTGTTCCCCGACGTCCGCTGCCAGGTCGTACAACTCCCAGGGACGGTTCTGCCCAGGTTGAATCGCCTTCCACCGGGTCGTGCGAACAGCCACCTGGCGACCCAATTCGAAATACAGGTATTCACGTTTTGCCAGCGAATGTCCGGCAGCCTCTTTGCCGAGCAGTTCCGGAACGATCGAGACACCGTCGATGTCGTCCGGGCACCCGGTGCCTGCCAGTTCGGCAACCGTCGGCATCAGGTCAGGAAAGTACCACAACAGATCGCTCACTTGGGATCCGGTGATTCTTCCCGGCCAACAAACGACCATTGGGATGCGCAAGCCGCCTTCGTAGAGGTTTCCCTTGCTGCCTCGAAAAGCCTCGCCCGTTTTCGGATCCACATTCGGGCCATGAAACCCGCGCGGGTGTTCTTGATCTCGAAAGTAATCCTGCCCTCCGTTGTCACCAGAAAAGAAGATGATGGTGTCGCTTGTCAGCGAGAGTTCTTCGAGCAGAGATCGTATCTGGCCGAGATTCGAATCGACCATATGGACCATGGCCGCGTACTTCTTTGCGTCCATGGGCCAGTCTTTGTCCTTGAATAGCTGCCAGGATGGATCCGAATCGGGAATGTCGAACATGCCATGGGGCGGCGTGATCGGCAGGTAACAAAAGAAAGGCCGGTCCTTATTATCACGAATGAACTTCTTTGCCTCGTCCATGATCACATAGTGCGAATAGGTTTCACCGCTGCGGCCACCCTGATTCCCCTTCAGTTTCAATTCCTCGCTATTACGAACAATGTAGGCAGGAAAGTAACTATGTGCGTGGACCTGATCGTAATACCCGACGAACAAGTCAAACCCGTGTTTCTCGGGAACTCCGGTTGAGCCGCGGCCACCGCATCCCCATTTTCCAAAGCCACCGGTTGCGTAACCGGCATCTTTCAGCACAGATGCAACCGTCGGCTCACCGGCTCGTAACGGTGCACTTCCGCCATTCGTCCGAACCGACGTGTGCCCGGCATGTTTGCCGGTCATCAAGCAACATCGCGTCGGAGCGCACACCGAGGACCCTGCAAGCGCTTGTGTAAAGCGAATTCCTTCACGAGCCAGTTGATCAACGTTCGGTGTCAAGAGATTCGGATGACCCATCAGAGAAAGCTCGTAATACCCCAATTCGTCCGACATCATGTAGATCACGTTCGGTTGCCGAGCGAACGTAGGGGAAGGGCTGATCGCCAGCAAGCAGACACCGAAACCGAACATCATCATCTGTTTGAATCTGGTCATTGAAATTCCGCGACGGGGTTGAGCGTACGAGCGGTACGCGGGGTGGGGATCGACCACGTGAACGACATTGTATCCCGAACGAATGGGGGCGATCAACTCTCCGTCCGCAGATTGGCGGCCACCATCGATAGCTCTTCCCATAAGCCGGCCACATGGCGTGACTGCGTGGAGGTCTGACCGATCGATACTCGAATCGTGTACTTTCCGGCCAGTCGTGTGTGGGTCAAGTAGTATCGTCCGCGTTGATTCACCTGCTCCAATAAGGCCTCGGTCGATTCATCGCCTCCCCGATGCCTCAGGCAGACGAGATTGAGCGGAGTCGGTGCGACGCGTTCCCATTCGTCCGACAGATCGACCCACTCGACAAACTGCCTGGTAAGTTCGACATGGCGTCGTACGGCCGAACGCAGACCCTCGACTCCGAAGTACCGGATAACAAACCAGAGTTTCAGAGCGCGAAAGCGACGGCCGAGCGGCACCTGCCAGTCGCGGTAGTCAAAAACGGCTCCCGATTCCGTCGCCCGGTTCTTGAGGTACTCGGGCAAGACGCTCAGAGTGCGAATCAATGCCCCGCGATCAGCGACATAAAAGCAATCACAATCAAAGTTCACAAACATCCATTTATGCGGGTTGAAGCAGAAGCTATCCGCCTCCTCAAGCCCGTCGAACAGGTGCCGGAATTCCGGGCAGAGCGCAGCCGTCCCATACATGGCCGCGTCGACGTGCAGCCACAATTGGCGCTGCCTGCATATCGAGCCGATTGCCCGAACGGGATCGATGGCGCCGGAGGAAGTGGACCCAATCGTGGCAACGACGGCCGTCGGCCGCTTCCCTTGCGCCACATCTTCTTGAATGGCTCGATCCAGCAAATCGGCGCGCATGCTGTAGTTTTCGCCAACCTCGACCAGCCTGAGATTCTCCGTACCGAATCCGGCAATCATCATCGCCTTTTCGACCGAGGAATGCGCCTCACGCGATGCATAAACCGTCATGCATCCGTCGGCTCCCGATCGATTCGAGGCGTAACCGGTCGCTCGCTCGCGCGCTGCCAACAACGCGCACAAAGTGGCGCTGGACGCAGTATCCTGAATCACGCCGCCACCGCTTCCGGAGGACAGAAACGTCGACGGCAAGTCCAGCATTTCGACCAGCCAATCGAGCACGTGTGTTTCAAGCTCTGTGCAAGCCGGACTCGTCGCCCAGATCATCCCCTGCACGCCCAGCCCGGATGCCAGCAAATCTCCCAGTATCGACGGCCCGGAGTGATTGGCGGGGAAAAACGCGAAGAAATTCGGCGACTGCCAATGGGTAACGCCAGGAAGCACGATGCGATCGATGTCTTCGACCATCTGTTCGAACGGTTCTCCGTTGGCCGGTGGATGAGCGGGCAGTTGAGCTCGAATGTCGCCCGGTTTCACTTGGGCCAGGACCGGGTACTCTTCGATTCGTTCCAGATAATCCGCAATCCAGTCAACGACTTGCCGTCCGTATTTTCGAAACTCGTCAGGCGCCATGTCCATCGCGATACTCTGCGCTCCCTTCCGAAACTCTTTCAAGTCTGCTCGAGCCGAGTCACGAACGGCATGCGCCGTCTCCCGACGACCGCTGACGTGACCGACGTTGGAGAATGAACTACTGCTTGGGGGGACCCGACGAGTCGGCCGGCTTCAGGTCGAGCCATTGGTTCAGTTGCCGTCCAAGCGCGTCGGCTGGAGAATCTTCGACCACGGTGAGCTTCGCCATTTTCTGATCGAAGATCGTTACACCGGCCGCCAGCCGATCGGGCTGCTTGAGAATGCTCCCACGCATCTCGGCAAGAAACCGACTGACGCCATTCACCGAATTGTCGATGCCGGATTCATCGAGTCGTTCGACCATGTGAACGTAGCGCCCAAGTGCCATCCGCTGAGCGTCACCGAGGGGCGGTTGTTGGGGATCCAGATGGACGGTCAATACTTGTTCGGGAAACGCGATGTGCCCGCGCACGACTCCCAGGTCGATCAGCCGAACGATTCTGTCGTGCACGGATCGCGTCGGATGGAAGTCACGATTACTGGCCGCCCGCTCGGCCGCACGCGCCAGTGCGGTGGCCAACTCCCGTCCAAGGGAACTGGTTAGCATCAGGCCGTGTCGGGGCATTTCGCGGAGCGCTGCCAGCGCGTCCAGGCATGCGAGCGCTTTCGGCTTGTCGCTCGAAGCAACCGTCTTCACTGTGCTGCTGATCAAACCCTCAACGATGCGGTGAGGCGGACGCGGATCCCATTTTTGTACTTCTTCCGAAAGCATGTCGACGATATGAGTCTTGCCGACCAGTCGGTAACAGTCCCGCGCGTCCTCTGCAGCAAGACCATGAAAGAAGTCGTCGCACAGGGAATCGGTGTCGATCCGCAATTCCGTCTTGACCAGATTGGCGAGTTCGCTCTCCGGGTCCACGAGTTGAACGAGAAAGGCGGCCGCGCCGTCGCTCATATTGGCTCGATCAGAAACCTCCTTCCGAATGGCACCCGCCGATTTGTCGGCCATTCGCAGTCGGTCAACAAGTCGTTCCAACGCATCCAAATAACGTTCGGCAAACCCGATTTGGCGTTGGTTTCCCGCTGCAAGTCCCTGAGCCAAAGACTCCGTGATTACAAAGCCGGGACTATACTGATGTTCGTGCTGAAGCGAAAGCGCTTTCAATCGAGCAACCGACACGTTGAATCGATCGACCTTTTTTCGAAATCCGCGTAGAGGCTGCAGGGCCAGCGAAGCCTGACTCCCGTTTTCCGCATCTGCGAGGCCCATCAAAACTCGGTTGCGAAAGGACGCGGCATTTACCTTCCAGAATTTGAACAGCTTGGCAGCACCCGTAACGTCCGTCGCATCAAACTCAGCCTCAGCGCGCTCGCGCAGTATTGCGATGGCCGTCTCGCCGTGCGGCAGATCGATCACCGCCAACAACGGGTCAGCAACCTCTTCGAATCCATAGTTTTGGGCCAGCAACTCCTGAACGCGGAACCGAACCTCTCGCGAATGATGCTGCAAAGCTGCGGTGAGAAACGGAATGGCGTCCACTCCCATCACGTTCAGTTCACGAAATGCCCCGTTTCGTTCATCAAACTGAGAGGCATCCAGGCGATCGATGGTCTGCCGAATGCGCGCGGCATTAAGCGGTTCCGGACCGGGCGCAGCTGGTTGAGCCGCGGACTGACCGGAAATGGCGGCGGTCGCCACAACCACGCCCAGCAACCAGTATGCTCGGTTCG
The DNA here is from genome assembly GCA_964395615.1 of uncultured Pirellulaceae bacterium. Lineage (GTDB taxonomy): Bacteria > Planctomycetota > Planctomycetia > Pirellulales > Pirellulaceae > CAYNDU01. The sequence goes on from CAYNDU010000067.1 coordinate 5,778, forward strand.
GCCGCCGTCGGTGCGCCCTGATTCGGCAGCTGTCATACATGGGCTTTATTACCTCTCTTCCGGTCCGTGCTGAACTCCAACACTCAATATGCAATGGGTCATTTCAACACGAACTAGGCGGTCGGCAGTTCATAGCCGGCGCGTCGTTGATAAGGGTATTCACGCCACGCATTGGCCATGTCATCATTCGTAAAACGCCACGCCTGCGGATCCCATTTCAACGTTCGACCGGCTACCTGTTCCGCGTGCAGATAGACCAGGTTCCCCAGATGACAAACGGCGACCGTACGTGCCCCCGTTTCAATCGGACAATTCGGCTGGCGGCGATTTCGCACGCAGTTGACCCAGTCCTGGCGATGGCCCGTATGGCTTCCACTTGGCGCTTGATACAGATGCAATTCGCTATCCTGGATCCTCTGTTCAATGATCCCCGCGGGCTTACTCGATAGCTTCCCTCGATTCACGAAGACCTCGCCGTCGGTGCCGATAAACGTCACGCCACCCGGCCCGTCATGCACGACCTCGGCCCCATCGGCGTACCGAAAAACAACTCCCTTGCCCTTGCTCGGATCGTCCGGCGCCACGATCTCGATCGGACCCGTCTTGTCCGCGCCCAAGCCCCATTGGGCGATGTCGAAATGATGAGCCCCCCAGTCGGTCATTCCACCGCCACCGTATTCGACATAGTGGCGCCAAGCGGGAAAGTGGCTATGCACTCCGCGCGGGCTCAAAACTGACGAATAGGGGCGTTGGGGCGCCGGTCCTAACCAACGATCCCAGTCTAATCCGGGTTCCAGACGCTCGGCAGAGAGATCGCACGGCTTCGGTGGTCCGCCAACTCCAACCAGCACCCTTTTCACCTTTCCGATGTGACCGTTTCGCACCAGCTCACAGGCCAACCGGAAGTTGCTGCTAGCCCGCTGTTGACTTCCCGTTTGGAAGATGATCTTGGACCGATTGACGGTGTCCATCACTCGTTTCGCTTCCATTAAGTTATTTGTCAGCGGCTTTTCACAATAGATGTCCTTGCCCGCCGCACACGCGTGCAGGATCACCATGGCGTGCCAGTGATCCGGAGTGGCACAGACCACGGCATCGATGTCGCTGCGCGACAAGAGTTCGCGATAGTCTGGGTAGGTCGCGCAGTCCTGGTTTCCATAGGCCTGATTCACTCGGTCGCGTCCCGCATTTCGTCGGTTCGTATCAACGTCGCTGACAGCGACCACTTGAATCTCCGGCATTCTCACAAAATGGGGCAAATGAGACCCATACATCATTTTGCCGATGCCTATGAGGCCGACCGAGATCTTCTCGTTGGCCGAAGCATGCTGGTCATCTCCAAACACGTGACTGGGAACCACGGCGGGTGCGATCAAAGCCGCCGCCGATGACCTCACGAATTGACGTCGTGAACTGAGGCGAGTCGTGAACATATGGATCTCCCTCCAAGACAATGTATAGCCGCACAAACACGTGTCATCGGCCGGATGCCAGGCAAGGTGCTCATTCGGCCGCATCGGTTACCGCAGGGAAACCGAACAGCGGCTCAAGTGACGATTTCGCTCGACCCAAGTCCAGCCTCCGGGGTACGTCTTGAATTGTACTCCAGGCCGCCCCGTTTTGCAGTTGCCAACCGCAACCGAGCAATACGACCTGTTATAATGGCGGGCCGTCCGGCTCGAGAAATCACGGCTGGACCGGCCCATGGCAGCTTGCCGGTGGTTCGCTGTTATTCTCCAGGGTGCAAATCAGCTGCGAGTATCGCGTTCAGGCCGACGATCGGAGATCGAGGAGTTTCCGATATTCCCAACATCGGTCGACGTTGCCGAGTTTAATGCGGGCGAGCCGTGTTTCCAACACGGTTGGTCTGCGGAAACGAGAATGCTGGGAGCAGACTATGAACTTTCTTCCGAGGCCCAATTGCCGAGTCGCCGTTTCGCTGGGCGCACTCGCTCTTGTCTTGCTCGTCGTCGATGTTGATTGCGTGTGGGCCGAGTTTCGAGCCGGAGCTGCGGTTGTTGATATTACGCCGACCACAGTTCCCGTACTGGTCAACGGCGGCATACTCAGTCGCAGCCTTTCCAAGGTGAATGTGCCTCTCATGGCTCGAGCCGTCGCCTGGTCCGATGGAACTACGAATGTGGTGGTCGTGGTCGTCGATAGCTGCATGTTGCCGCGACCGTTGCTGGACAAAGTCAAATCGACTGCCGCTGAACAAACGGGAATCGCCGCGGATCATATCATGGTCTCGTCGACGCACACGCACACAGCACCGTCCTGCATGGGCTGTCTGGGAACCGATGCCGATCCAACCTACGTTCCTTTCGTCCAAGAAAAACTGGTCAACGTCATTGCAGCCGCCCAAGAGAAGATGCAGCCGGCTGAAGTGGGGTTTGGTCAAACGGACGCATCCGACTTCACGGCTCTCCGTCGCTGGATTCGACGCCCCGATCGTGTGGATGATGATCCGTTTGGAAATCCTACCGTTCGCGCCAACATGCACGCAGCCGGCAACTGGGAAGACGTTACCGGGCCTTCAGGACCGGAGGACCCCACCTTGTCGCTGCTGTCCTTCCGCAGTTCGACGGGGCGGCCAATCGCCGTGTTGGCAAATTTCTCAATGCACTATTTCGGTGACCGAGACCTGAGCTCAGACTATTACGGTCGGTTCTGCCGCGCAATGGAAGGTGAAATTCATCCGGATGCCAAGTGCGTCGCGATCATGTCACATGGCTGCAGTGGCGACATTTGGCGCCGTGATTACTCGCTCCCACCAGACCAGCGCAATGACAAATTGACCATTGATCAATACACGCAAGAATTGGTCTCCGCTGCACTCAATGCCTATCGGCACGTCGAATATCAAGCAAATCCGAGTGTGGCCATGAGCGAACGCCGTATGACGATCAACTACCGAGTGCCGGACAAGCAGCGACTGGCCTGGGCCGAGCGAATTGTGGAAGCCATGGGCGATCGTCGGCCGAAAACACGAGAGGAAGTCTACGCTCGCGAGCAGGTCATTCTGGACGCAAGAAAGGAAACCGAGATCGTTGTTCAGGCGATGAGAATCGGAGAGTTTGGCATCGCCACGACGCCCTGTGAAACCTATGCGCTCACAGGCCTGAAGATCAAGGCGGCCAGCCCGTTCGAACAGACCATGGTCATCGAGCTGGCCAACGGGGGCGACGGCTATATCCCTCCACCTGAACAGCACTTGCTGGGCGGTTATAACACCTGGCCGGCTCGATCCGCCGGACTGGACGTGATGGCCGAGCCGAGAATCACCGAAGCTTGCATCGAACTGCTGGAGAAAGTGGCCGGGAGACCTCGCCGAGCCGTTACCGCGTCAAGAGGGCCGGCCGCCCATGCGATCGCCAACGCCGGACCGTTCGCATGGTGGCGACTCGATGAGACGGCCGGTCCGCGGGCCCAGGACTCCAGTGGCCATCATCGCGATGCCATCTACGAACCGGGCATTGCGTTCTTTCTCGATGGTCCGCTCAGTGAACAATTCAGTGCTCCCGACACAACCAATCGCGCCGCCATGTTTGCCGGTGGCCGCTTGCGCACTCGGATCGACAACCTCGGGCAAGAGTATTCCATCTCGCTCTGGTTCTGGAACGGCATGCCGGTCGAAGCAAGAGGAGTGACCGGGTGGATCGTCTCACGCGGCCCGGACCATGGCCTGGCCACGTACAGCGAGCATCTGGGAATCGGCGGACGCGATCACCATGCCGGCACACTCATTTGGATGCGGGGCGATGATCCGGCCGGTGCCGTCGCCGGAACGACACAAATCGCTCGGTGGACATGGCATCATCTGCTCATGGTCCACGATGATGACGGGTTGCGTGTCTTTCTGGATGGGCGACCGGAAATGACGGTCAAGTCAGGGTCAGCAAAGTCGCCGTCGTGCAATGACATCTTCTTCGGCGGACGGACGGACAACCGTTCGAATTGGGAAGGTCGCCTCGATGAAATCGCGATCTTCGACCACGCGATCAGCGTCAAGCAGGTTTTTCCCTCGCGAACGGTTCGTGAACCGTCTGCGTCGCAGCCAAAGGAGTGAACTGATCTTGTGACGCCCACCCCCTATACCGGATCAGTCATTACTCATCGTCCAGGAATCGTACTCTTCCGGTGTGCATTTCATAGACGGCACCAACAGCCTTGAACAGGCCGTCCTTGTACATTTCCGAGTGACCGGGAAAGCTGAGAATCTCGCGCACCGACTGCCGTACGTTCGCTTCCACGGCCTTTTTCAAACGTTGCTCGGGTGGCAACTTCGGGTCAATCCCCTGAATGGCAGGCAAGATATTTTGCAATAAATAGCGAATCCCAGGCAATTCCTTCTGCTGTTCTTTCTGAGCAGAGAGTGCGGCAGTTACCGCACCGCATCCTTCGTGCCCCAACACGACAACCAGCTTCGTATGAAGATGTTCGACCGCGTATTCCAGGCTCCCTTCAACGTCGAAGTCGACGACGTTCCCGGCCAGTCGAATAACAAACAGATCACCCAGCCCTTGATCAAAAATAAACTCGATCGGTACCCGAGAATCACTGCACCCCAGAATCGTCGCAAACGGATGCTGGCCCTTTTCCAGCTCGGCCAGCATCTCGTGCGTCGGAACGACCCGCCGCACCTTGCCCCGAACAAACCGCTGATTGCCCGCAGCCAAGCGCTTGATCGCGTCATTCGGATTAACAGGTTCCGGTGAGACCGGTGACGCCGCGACACCGAGCTGCGAGTTGGCGGTAACCGCCAAAGCTCCAGCCCCCACCGTTGTCAGAAAACTTCGCCTGGCGATTCCGCTTCTATGAATGGAATCGCCATGCCGAGCCCCATTGCGATCGCTCGTTTCGCTACACACCGTGCACATTCCTCTCTCCATTGGCTCGAGAGTCCAATGGTTCAGTCCCCACGATATCGGATGCTCACACGGCAGAATCCCGTCCATCCCCTCTGCCTCACAGAATTCCAGTTTACCATGCGATGCGTGGTTTCAACTAGTGGGTTTCGAGGCGATCGAAATAACCGCCAGCACGGCGCCCGCCGGATCTTGAATGACACTGATCCGGTAAGCACCCATCGACCGGGGTGGCACCATGACCGTGCCCCCGCATTCCCGACACCGGTCCGCAGCCTGATCTGCGTCGTCTACATTCACGTAGATCAGCCATTGCGGAGGCAGGTCCGCGTTGACACCACGCGCGTGGCAGACTCCGGCAACCGGACCACCATCCGCCGGCCGGCACATCGTGTAATCCGAATACTCACCCATGTCCACGGCCTCGACCGACCAACCAATGACCTCTGCGTAGAAATCACGTACAGAATCAGCGTTGAGAGTCGTAAGATCAGCCCAGCTAATCGCACCCTTTTCCGATCCGCCTGACTCGTCATTCATCATTCTCTTGCTCCAAGAAGATGCGTTGCTTCGAGTTCATACGCATTTCCATCGTCTCGCGGTTTAACGCGCGGGTGATAACGACATTCGTTGGCGGCCCCGTTGTCACATGCTCGTCATAAATCCAGATCTTCCAGGAATTGCGATACGGCGTTCCGTCGAGCGACACCCGAAGCCGCAAGTGCGAGGGCACGTGGACATCCTGCAAACTCACGGAGATTTCACCCACATGACGCAACCCGCCTCGCAGCAAGTCGACTCCCTCGAAAGCGTCCGAGGCGACAAACGCCGCCTCGGGCAGGCACCACGAGTGAAAACGAATGTGATTCGGGCCATAGTCCTTGCATCGCTTAATAATCCTAGGCCAGTCCACAACCTCGTCGGTTAATGGTGCTACAATCAACGGCGAGCGACCATCCAGTCGGAAGATGGCATGTCGCGAAAAACCGATGGAATACAGTATATCAGTGTCCACTCGTCCGAGAATGGTGCGGATTCCCGTCTCTCATGAGCATCAACCGAACACGGCTACTCGTTACGTTGCTGCGGGTCATCGGATTCGCCGGACTGCTTGCGCTGCCGTGCGCCTTAATGCCCGGGCGCTGGATGGAGACGACGCACAGGATACTCGGGCTTGGCGACCTTCCAACGGGACCCATCGTCGGATATCTGGCCCGAAGCACGTCACTCTTCTACTCGCTCGTTGGAGGATTGATGGTTCTCGTCTCACTGGATATAGATCGTTACCGGCCGGTGATCATATTCCTTGGCATCTGCACGTTGATTCTTGGCAGTCTGCTCTTCGGAGTGGATCTTATTGAGGGTCTTCCCTGGTGGTGGACTGTCGGCGAAGGATTTGGGAATGCGGCCATTGGTGCGGCGTTACTGGTTCTGTCACTGCCCAGGAAGCATTGAGCGATGTTCGGCCGTTTGACTGCCGGCCGCATGGCCGCGCTGACGCCATTCTCTTTTGCCACAAATCGGGGTCCACGATGCGACACCATCCGAAAACCAATCGCATATCACGCCCACTTATGACGTTTCTTTCAATGAGCGTCCTTTTGGCCGGCACCTGGGGCGTCGCTCCCGTCCAGCGGCGTTGTGCGGGCCGCGAGCCCGACGAGTTACCGGCAGTCGTCGGAAGCGACGACGCAAAGCTTGTGCTCAGTGAGTTTGTCTATGCCCTGGAAGACCGAGCGACTCCAGAGTGCCACGCTTCGACCCTGGCTGAAAGTCACGGCACATTGGTCGCAGCCTGGTTCGGAGGGAAACATGAAAAGGCCGATGATGTCGGTATCTGGGTCTCGCGAAAACTGTCTACCGGCTGGACACGACCGACTGAGGTCGAAAACGGTGTTCAGTCAGAGCAGGTCCGTTACCCGTGTTGGAACCCCGTCCTCTTTCAGCCCTCTGCTGGACCTCTGATGTTGTTTTATAAGGTGGGACCGAGCCCCAGCGCATGGTGGGGAATGCTCGCAACCTCCCGTGATGGAGGAAAAACGTGGTCGGAGCCGCGCAAACTTGGCCGCGATCCGGCGGTCGGCCATCTGCTCGGCCCCGTAAAGAACAAACCGATCCAACTGAGTGACGGTACGATCCTCTGCCCTTCGAGCACGGAGCACCGTGGGTGGCGCGTTCATTTTGAGCGGACGGACGATTTGGGCAAGTCGTGGCAAGTCGTCGGCCCGATCCACGACGGCAGAACATTTGCCGCCATCCAGCCGACTCTATTGCAACACGAGAATGGTCGACTCCAGGCGCTCTGCCGCAGCAAACAACAGGTGATTGTGCAAACGTGGTCGCGCGACCAGGGCCTCACCTGGTCGACTCCAGCCCCCACCTCGCTGCCGAACCCAAATTCCGGAATTGATGGGTTGACGCTCGCCGACGGACGGCACCTTCTGGTCTATAATCACACCGTTCGAGGGGGCCCGTTCCCGTCCGGCCGACAGATGTTGAACGTGGCCATGTCGAGCGACGGCACTCGGTGGCGGCCTTTCGTGACACTCGAACGTTTGAAAGGCGAGTACTCCTATCCTGCCGTCATCCAGACTCGAGATGGTCGAATACACATCTCCTACACGTACCGGCGTCAAACGGTCAAACACGTGGTTCTGCGCGTTCCGGCACTTGCCATCAAGGCCGAGGAAACCCCTTAGCCATTCTTCGAGGTTGCAGACCACACCGGGCGACCGCACGATCGACCTAGTCCGCGCGCCTCCGGTGCGTCAAGAGCCCATAGACGGCAATGACCACGAAGCAGATTAACGGAAGCACGAAAGAGGCACTAACCGACGTGACCTCGAGCGGACCGACGGACAGGTTACCGGATGCGTCGCCCAAATCGATGATCCGCCCCTGAAGTGGCGGCATCAATGCTCCACCAACAATCGCAAATATCAACCCTGCCGATCCGAGTTTGGCATCTTCGCCCAGCCCATCCAAGGCAATCCCATAGATCGTGGGAAACATCAGCGACATGCACGCAGAGATCCCGATCAGACAGTACAATCCCGTAAGTCCAGAGACGAATATTGTGCCAAGCGTCAGTGCGATGCCACCGGTAGCCAGCCCCATGAGCAACCCACCGGGCGAGACGAATTTCAACAGGTATGTGCAGATAAACCGGCTCGAGCAGAAAATGACCATGGCCACAATGTTATGATTCTGCGCTTGCGGTGCGCTCATCTTCAAGTTGCCCATGGCGTAATGAATGATGTACGTCCAGCACATGATCTGGGCGCCGACGTAGAACGTCTGAGCGATGACACCTCCCACGTATCCGGGGTTTCTCAGCAAACGTCCGAATGTCTCGCCGAGGTGCACCTGTCGATCGGCGCCTCCGGCCGACGGCAGCTTCGTCACGGCAAACACGAACAACGCGGCCAGAACGACGATGCCGATGGTGACGTATGGAACCCGAATCGTCACCAGGTCTTCGGCCTGCATCTGGCGATGATCGTCGGGATGTTCAACACTGAATTCCTTAAGCGATTCGCTAATCTTCGTGTCAACTTCACCCGGCATCATCTTTTCGTATTCTGGATGCGCTTTCATTTGTTCGTCGCGAAAATGCGTCACGCCCAAGCTCGCCAGAATGAAATTGCTCGCAACGACCATACCGATCAAAGAGCCGATCGGATTGAAGGCCTGGGCAAAATTCAAGCGACGCGTCGCCGTGCTCTCCGGCCCCATCGCCAGAATATACGGATTCGCCGTCGTCTCAAGGAAAGCCAGTCCAAACGTCAGCACATACAACGCCACCAGGAAGATCCAGAATTGCATCATGATACTGGCGGGAATGAACAATAATGCGCCGGTCGCGTAAAGTGCCAGACCGACCAGGATCCCCGCTTTGTACGAATACCTTCGAATGAAGATCGCCGCCGGCAGCGCCATTGTGGCGTATCCGCCATAAAAGGCCGTCTGAACAAGACTGCTCTGAGCGGCACTTATTTGGAAAATCTGTTGGAACGCTTTCACAAGTGGATTGGTGATGTCGTTAGCAAAACCCCACAAAGCAAACAGAGTGGTCACCAATGCAAACGGCAGAATAACGGCTGCAGGCACCACAGCGTCCGACAAGGACTTCGGCGGAATCTTGTCTCGGTCGGTCATACGGTCCGCTTTGCTAGTAACAGAGTTTGGAATCGACCAGGTTAGAATCGCATAATCGTCCCACAGATTGTGCACCTCGTCAACCAACC
>CAYNDU010000068.1:0-14862 GCA_964395615.1 uncultured Pirellulaceae bacterium
ATCGCATTGAGCGGCATTTGGCTTAAAGTCCGCGACGCGATGTTCGAATCTCAAATGAACACAATTCCGCAACTCCCAATCAACTCGACAACACAAGCAGGAAGAATCCCCGATAAGACGTAGGACTCAAGAGACTGCACCCCGACGCCATTGGGCGCGTTCCGCCACTCGCCGGTCGCGAATCCTCGCGGTATACTACCTCGCGAACAGAGATCACCACACTCACGAGGAATAATGACCATGAATCGCCGACCCATGATCGCCATGCTGGCATTCTTGCTGATACTCGGCCAGGCATCCTCAACGGTATCGGCTCAGGAAATGGATGCCCTGTGGGGCGAGCGCGTGGTGAAACTGCGTGTCGAGAACTCGAAACGTGGTCAGTTGTTGGATGAAGGCAACTACGCCATGTTCATCCATTGGGGCCTCTATTCTCAACTCGCCAATAAGGTGGACGACGTCACGTATTACGGTATCGGCGAATGGATCATGAACCGGCGGATGGCGGGGATCCCCATTGATCGCTACAAACAACTGGCTCGGACGTTCAATCCGACGCGCTTCGATGCGCCGGCTATTGCGAAACTCGCCAAGGACGCCGGCATGAAGTACATCGTGATCACAAGTAAACACCACGATGGATTCGCGATGTATGACTCCAAGGCCTGCGACTTTAATATTGTGGATGCGACGCCCTGGAAGAAGGACCCGATGCAAGCGTTGGCGGCCGCGTGTCGAGCGGAAGGGCTCGGCTTTGGCTTTTACTACTCACACAACCAGGATTGGACATTTCCCGGCGGTGGAAATGGACCGACGACCGATGCCCAAGGCGACGACGCGACGTTTGACGACTATTTTCGAAAGAAGTGTCTGCCCCAGGTCAGGGAGATCACAAGCCAGTACGGACCGATTGAAATCGTGTGGTTCGATACGCCGGGCAAGATGCCAAAAAACTACGTGGAGCAACTGGTGGCGGTCGTCCGTCAGAACCAGCCACACGCCCTGGTCTCCGGCCGGGCAGGATACGACCTGGGTGACTACCAGACACTGGGAGACATGGAGGTACCGCACCACAACATTGACGGCATCTGGGAGAGCGTCGATACGACCAACGACTCCTGGGCCTACGCATGGTACGACGAGAACTGGAAGTCTCCGCGCCAGATCTTACGCCGCCTGATCGCCTGCGTAGGACGCGGCGGCACCTACATGCTCAACATCGGACCGAGGGGAGATGGAAGCGTTCCTGAGCGCGCCGCGCGCTCTCTTAGGGAGGCAGGTCGCTGGATCCACCGCTATCCGCAAGTCGTCTACGCGGCAGGCCCCTCGCCCTGGAAGCATGCGCTCCCATGGGGAGACGCGACCACGAAAGGCAACCAGCTGATGCTTGCCGTCTTCGAATGGCCGGAGTCCGGAAAACTCTTCCTCCCCGGCCTGAAGACGCAAATTACCTCCGCTCGACTGCTCGGTACCGACGGTGCTCAACCATTGACTCACCACGCCGAGCGCGACTGGGTCATCCTGCAAATCCCACCCCAATCGCCCGATCCGCTTGCCGCGGTCATCGAACTGCAACTGCAACGTCCCGCCGAGGCCGACAGCACCTGGGGCATCGATCCGGTTCTGGGCGCCACGCTGCTCGCAGAATTCTCGACGGTCCAGAACGCCCAGCAGTCCCAGAAGCGGTGGATGGAGAAATTCGGGGAATGGAAGAGCACGATTCATGTGCACGATTGGAAGCCAGGCGGACAGGCCACTTGGACCGTGAACGTGATGAGACCGGGAGATTACCTCGTCCACCTGACCTATGCCGGCGAAGGACGCCTCGTGTGGCAGGTGGAGATCGCGGGTGGGCAAAGCATTCGCAACCAACAAAACTCGTCGCATAACTATCAGGAATTTCCGATCGGCTGGATTCATTTTCCGCGTCCCGGAAAATACTCCGTCGCGGTATCCTGCCTGGACGGCAATCTTGACGCTGCCAGTCTGAAATCCATCCGATTCGAAGCCATACGCTGATGATCCAGCGAGATGGTGCGGGCGATCGACGATCGCTCTGCTTAATGGATGTCGTCCCTCCCGGTGACGGTCCGCACACTGGGTTTCAGTTTCCTTCGACAGAGCTGAGTCAACGAGAGCGGTGGAACGAGCGAATGGCCCGGTATACCCGATCGCAGGACGGCGGCAGCGACGGATTCTCGCTACTCGTGCCGAAGCGCTTCGATCGGGTCCATAAACGCCGCCTGACGAGCGGGGTAGACGCCGAAAATGAGGCCGACGCCGAGTGAAATGAACAGAGAGAGCAGTACGGACCAGACGGCAATTCGTGGTTCGAGCGAATAGACGATGGGCGGCAGCAATTCGGGTGACATCATTTTCAGTACTGCCCGGGCAGTTCGAAACAACGGTCCGACCGAAAGGCCGAACAACACACCCAGCAATCCACCTCCGGCAGTCAGCACGACCGTCTCGATGAGAAACTGCCGAATGATGTGTTGCCGAGTGGCACCCAACGCCCTTCGAATCCCGATTTCCCGCGTCCTTTCAGTGACCGTGGCCAACATGATGTTCATGATGCCGATGCCACCGACGAGAAGCGAGATCCCGGCAATGACAACCAGAAGGACGTTGAACATGGCTCGCGTTCGTTCGGCTTGTCGCAAAAGTTCCTTGGGAACGACAACCGCATAGTCCTCCTGTTCGTGAAACTTTTTGAGCAAGGTACTGATGATCGACGCGGTCTCGTCAACATCATCAATATTGCTCACTTCGACAGTGATCTGACTCAGTTCGACTTTCTCGCCCTGAAACTCCCCGCCCACTCGTTTCATGACCAGATCGCCCACTCGATGCCGCAACGTCATCAGCGGGATATACGCGTCCAGGTTATAGTCTCTGGAGTCCAGACTCCCACCGATGGCAGCGGACGCCGTACGAGACTTCGTCTGCCCGATGACCTTGTAGAATTCACTGCCGACCCAGATCGCGCGTCCGATCGGATTCTGGAACGGAAACAGTCGTTTGGCCGTGTCGTCGGCCAGCACGACCACTTTCTGCCCTCGATCTCGTGGGGAAAGCCAACGCCCTCGGGCGATTTCCAGTCGGTTGAGTTTGTAATAATCTTCGACGCAACCGACGAGTTTTGCATCGGCCGTCCGGTTCCCAAGTCGCAATTCGAAACGGAGCTCGCGCATCGGAACCGCGCGGCGAACGTTAGGAATATTCTCGAGGATGCGACGATGATCTTTTCGTAACAGACCATACGTCTTTACTCGGCTATTGGAATCTTGAGCCTCGCTGGCTGCGTTCGGTTCCTTCGTCCGAACGATGATATTCGTCGCGCCGAGTTCCAGAATCTGTTGTTGTGCTCGATGGCTGACACCTTCTCCCATGGCCACGAGCCAGATCACGGTCGTGGTGCCGATGAAGATACCGAGCGCGGCAAGGGCCGCTCGCATCTTCTGGAGCATCAGGCTCTTCAGGCCCAACTGAACGGTTTGCAGGAATGAGCTGTTCACAACTTCCTCAGTTCTTCGGGTCCGCCCGTTTATCGCTTCGCTTGACGGCCAGTGCCCGGGCGGCCTTGAGTGCCAGTGGGTTGAGCAGCACTTCTTCGCCTTCTTCCAAACCTGATGTGACCGATGCGAACACCCCGTTATCATCACCCAGAACGAGCGTCCGTTGCACCACTCCTGCGCTCGTCTTCACCCAGCAGAAAGCCCCCTCGTCTGCTTCGACGACCGCTGCAACCGGAACGGTCAGCACGCCGTCGTAACGCGCGACCAGGATTTCCACCTCGGCACTCATACCGGGCCTCAATCCGTCCAGCTGGGGCAGCTCGATCAGTGTGTCGTACCTCACCTCGTTGCCCGACCACCATCCGGCGGGCCGTGTCACCGAGGCGACTTCTGACACGGTTCCGCCAATCGTTCGATCGGGAAGCGTCACTAAGGCGTGCAACCCGGTCTTCATCCGGTCGACCACCGACTCGTGAACACCAATTTTGACCTGCATCTGCGACAGGTCGGGCATCAGCAACAAAACCTGGTCTTTATAAACGGACGCTCCTTCGGCGATTTCAGGCGCATTCTCCCAACGTGCCGCCGAAGGATGGATGACAAGCCCACCACGTTCGGCGCTCACGACGCAAAGTTTGAATTCCTCGAGGGCTCGATCACGGCGCGAGGCATCGGCCATGGCCCTTTCCACGTTCGCCTTGTGGTTCGCCCGGCTCGCGGCCAGGTTCCCTTTGAGCACTTGCAGTTGTTCGGCCCTGGTGAATTGGGTCAAGACCTCGATACGCGTCTTGGCAAGCTCCAGGTTCAGGGTTGCCTGCCTGACACCAAACTCCGTATCCTCCTTCACGAGCTCGCTGACATATCCGCTTTCACGCATCAGCGAGACATAATCGCGTACGTCCCGCGAGCTACCGACTCGCGACTCGGCAACCGCCAATTCCTTCTGCAAAACCAAGAGGTTCGAGACGTACCTTCCCTGTTCGTATTCCGAATCGGCCAATTCGGCCCGAGCCACCTGTGCTTTTGACTGCTCAGCTGCCGACCGCGACCAGAGTGCGTACTTTGTGCGCTCATCGATTTGTTCTTCAATGAAACGGGTGTCGATCCGGACCAGTTCGTCGCCCGGTTCCACCACCGTACCGCTCTCGACCACCCAGATCACGGTGTTCAAACCTCGGACCTGGCACTTGATTTCCGCATTCTCCGCGCTTTCCAAGATCCCCTGCTCGGTCACCGTTACCAGTAAATCACCGCGCGCGATCTTGTGCGTCAGCCGAGGTCCCGTATCCGACGGCGAATAAGCGTCGGCGATGAAGAAAATGCCGAACATGGCCAGGATCACGATGGCCGCGATGACCAAACCGAGCCGCGATCGTCTCCATTTCCTTCCCGGCGCAGCGGGGAGCCGATCGTCGCGCGGAAGCCCAGGACGGGCGGGCCCGTCGTTCGCATTGGCCGCACTCATGCCGTTTACCGTCATCATCGCAAACTGCCTACCCGGTCATTGCCATTGGCCGCGTTACTGTTTCTGCGGCGAAACTACAACTCGTTCTTGCCGGTATTCCGTCGCCGAGTCGTATCATGGACACGTGCCGCTTCCGTTTGAGCAGCCGGTACGAAGGCCAGCGGATCCAGGACGACCCGTTCGCCCGCCTTCAGGCCGGATTCGACAACGATCGACATTTCACTGCTGTCTCCAAGTTCCAGGGGACGGCGTTTCACGCCAGCGGCCGTCTTCACCCAGCAAGCGTAACCGCCGTTCGTCTCTACGATCGCCGCGGACGGAACGGTCAACACGTCCGTATGCCGAGCGATGATCACTTCAACCTCGGCGCTCATTCCCGGCTTGAGCCCCGACGTTGCCGGCAGCTCGATGATCGTGTCGTACTTGACAACATTGCCGGTCCACCAGCCGGCCGGATTGGTTACCGATGCGACCGACGAGACCTTCGCCTCCCGGGTCCGATCGAGTAGAGTCACCCGAGCATCGAGCCCCTCGGTCACTCGGTCGATGATCGATTCGTGAATGCCGACCTTGACCTGCATCCTGGACATATCGGGCATCAACAGCAGCACCTGGTCCTTATGAACCGTGGCGCCCTCTTCAATTTCCGGCGCCTGCTTCCATTCTTCCGCCGTCGGGTAGATCACCATCCCGGGGCTCTCGGCCTTGATCACGCACTGCTGCAGCTCGTCTTTGGCCCGCCTCAACCGTTCCTCGTCGGCGGACGTCGTTTCCTTATTGGCTTCATATTGCGCCTTGGTGGCATTCCAGTTACCGGTCAGAATCGCCAACTGTTCTTCCCGAGTGAACTTGTTGAGCACTTCTATTTGGAGTTTCTTGAGTTTGACATCCAGGTCGGCCTGGTTGACGGCAAACCGCTTCTCCTCGACCTCCAGTTCACTGACGTAGCCACTCGCCGACATCAGTTCTGCATGATCGAGCATATTCTTCGCCGTACGCTGCCTCGATTCGGCAACCGCGACTTCCTTCTGTCGCGCCGCCAAGGTCGATACGAATCGACCTTCCAGGTACTCAGAAATAGCCAACTTGGCACGCACCATGTCCGCCTTCGATCGCTCGGCTGCCGATCTGGATAAATGAGCGTACTTGGTACGTTCGCTGATCTCCTCTTCAATCAAGAGCGTCTCCAGGCGGACCAATTCATCTCCTGCTTGCACCTCCGTGCCGTTTTCGATCACCCAGATGATCGTGTTGGCTCCTCGGACCTTGCACTTGATCTCCCGGTTGTTCGAGCTTTCCAGCGTCCCCTGTTCCGTAACTGTGACCAGCAGATCACCACGCGTTATCTCGTGCGTCCTCATCGGTCCGGCGGTTGGCGTCGAACGGTTTCCTGGAATCAACCGTACGGCCAAGACCAACGCCACGACGATCACCGTCGTGATCAACAGGCCTCGTCGCCAGCGGACGGCCGGAGGTCGCACGTCGAGCGCAGGCGTTGTCGACGCCCCTTCTACGGATCGGTCGTCCTCTGCGGAAAACGTCTCGCTCGACATACTTTCTCTCTCGCCAACGGCGCCTTCAGTGCCCGCGCGATGTACCGTCCCTTCGCTACAAACGACCGTCCAGTCAAACCCGGTCACGCAGGGGGCCCGGACGGCTTCTTCTCGCTCTCGTCCGCCCGCTCCCAATCCTCCGGCCGGACTTCGTCGCTCGTTTTCAGTGCCTCATCTTCCGCCTCCTTGATGAAGGCGGCCGGGTTGAGCACGACCTCCTCGCCTTCCCTCACGCCTGCCTCGACGAGAATGAACACGTCGTTGCTATCACCCAACTTCAGCGAACGGCGTTTCGTTCCCTGAGCGGTCTTGACCCAGCAAAAATCTCCCTCGTTCGTTTCCATGACCGCCGCGACCGGAATGGTCAACACGTCCTGATAACTCGCCATGATGACCTCCACCTCGGCGCTCATCCCCGGCTTCAGCCCCTTGTTTGATGGAAGCTCAATGATCGTATCGTATTTCACGACATTTCCGGTCCACCAACCGGCGGGTCGAGTCACGGCGGCAACCGACGTAACGGTGGCCTCCATCGTCCGGTCCGGCAACGTAACGATGGCCCTGAGACCCGCGCGGACTCGATCAATGATCGATTCGTGGATTCCCACCTTCACCTGCATCTTTTTCAGATCGGGCATCAGCAGTAATACCTGGTCTTTGCGAACCGTTGCGCCCTCGGTGATATCCGGCGTCCGCTTCCAAGCCGCAGCCGATGGGTAGATAACGAGCCCGGCTCGTTCCGCCGTGATCACACAGGCCCGCAACTCCTCCTCGGCCCGACTCTTGCGTTTAATCTCCATCGCCAGCCCGGCCTCATCGGCCGCCAGTTTTGACCTGCTCGCGGTAAGATTCCCCCGAAAGGTCTCCAACTCCATCTGCTTCGTGAAATCCTCCAGAACCGTGATCTCGGTCTGCTTGATTTTCAATTCCAATTCGGCCTGAGTGACCGTGAACGAATTCCCCTGTACCTCCAGATCGGTTACGTATCCTTGTTTGAACAACGCCTCCGAATGTTCCAGCATTGTTCGAGCAACGCGCAGATTACGTTCCGCAACTTCGAGCTCCTTCTCGAGCTGTGATAACTGTGAACGGAATCGACCCTTCTGATACGCGTCAATTGCAATCTCGGCCGCCGCCACGTTGG
The DNA here is from genome assembly GCA_964395615.1 of uncultured Pirellulaceae bacterium. Taxonomy (GTDB): domain Bacteria; phylum Planctomycetota; class Planctomycetia; order Pirellulales; family Pirellulaceae; genus CAYNDU01. Next base: position 7,681 of record CAYNDU010000068.1, read on the forward strand.
CCTTCGTCCGCTCCAAAGTCGCCGTCGCAATATGAGTGTTCGTCTTCGTAAGACTTACCTGCTCTTCGATCACTTTTGTATCGAGTCGGACCAGTTCGTCTCCAGGCTCTACAACGGTACCGGCGGGGATCACCCAGGTAACCGTGCTGAATCCGCGAACCTTGCACTTGATCTCGGTGTTATTCGAACTCTCCAGAGTCCCTTGTTCGGTAACCGTCACCAGCAGATCGCCTCGTGCAATCGTGTGCGTCAGGCGCGGACCGGTGGTTGGCTTTGAGATCGCACCGGGAACAAAAAAGGCCGCCGCGGCCAGGATCACCAACAGACCGATCGGCAGCAATGCGCGCTGCCACCTGCGACGGGGCAAATCCGCCGGGCGTTCATTAAACGGCGCCCCTGCCAAGGAGGGTGGTTCGCCGGCTGTCTCTGCGTTGACGTTCGTCGACATTGAGCTTCAAACATGGGTTGAGTTGACCGCGTGCCGCTCGCAGGCGCCCGCTGCGTACGAGCGGCCCGGTCACCGCAATGTGAACCTTCATTCAGCTGGCTGCAGAATCCTCTGAATCCCACTTTCCGGACTACTCTCGAGCGCGGGCAAGGCAACTACCCGACGCGGCAACCCGATCGCCCGCTATCCCTTCTATTCTAAGCAGAATCGACGATAATATGAAATCGACGTCGAGAACCGCCCCCCCCGAACGCGCTTCGCCGGCTGCCAGGTATCCCACTGCCCCCCGAGTCACTCCATTACGAACCACCTGATACGACGTCGGGTGGAAACGGTCCGTTGCTTTCCTGCCGCCCGACACGAGACGACGGTCGGGGCAGCAGGGCGTTCGCACGTGTTCCATCGAAGAAATCCGTTCACCTACCGGTCCGCGACGGCTCTGCCTTCCGATGACCGGGCCGCCGATCGTCAACCGGAGCGAACCCGCGATGGGTCGGCTCGCGGACCACTGTGTGTCGGAGGCAACCGGTGGATCGGCCGACGCCCGGTCGGAACATCGTAACGGACCGGTCGTACCATGGCTGAGCCCGCCTCATGCGAGAACCCGGTCCCACGCTGCGGGCCGTAGGCCGTTCGGGTGGGCGGCATCGGCGGCGCATCCAGGCCCGGCTCTTCCGGTCGAACGGGGCCGACGGGGTCCAATTCACTGATGGGGACCTCGATCCATCTTCCGTTGGGGTCGAGGACCATGATGCCCAACTCGCGAAACAGGCGCATGCGTGCCGCATAGTAGCTCAGCCATGCGTTTAGAAAATTATTCTGAGTGTCGCGCAGGGACGTCTGAGCCGACAGAAGATTGATGGCTGTCGTCGGATTGATTGGCGGCCGCTGCCCCGGCTGAGGGGCCGCCCGTGGCGGATTCAAGGAAAGCTGAGTCTGGTCGACTCGACGAATGGCAATCGTCACTGCCACTCGCTGAATTTCCAGGTTCTGCCGAAGTTGTTTGATCTGTCGAAGCAGGGCCCGCAGACCCAGGTGGAGACCGTCACACGACTGGATGAAATCGCGACGACTCCTCTGATATTCAATCAGCGACTCACGATAGGTGTTTCGTTCCAGCAGCCGAGTGTAGGGCGCGTCGAATTCCAGCCCCAGGCGCAGACTACCGGTGGGAGCACGGAAGCTGAGCGGATTATTGCGGGCGGTGCGAATGTCGCCTCCGGCCGTCACGTTGACGACCGACTGCAACGCGTCCGCGCTGACCTGCACCAGTCGCCACCGATCGACCAGCGCCGCCCGCCCGTTCATAAAGTCCAACCGATTGGCCAAGGCAAATTGGTACGCCTCTTGCGAATCCAACTCGATCCCTTCGACCGTGATGGCCTCCAAACGCGCTCGGGCAGGGACCAACACCAGGCGCTCAACCAGTCGTAAGAACCCTGCCACCCAGGTAACCAGTTCACGGGCGGTGGCGCGACGCGATTCGTCGACGAGCCCGTTGCGAAGATGTTCCAACGTGACAACCGCGTTGCCGAATTCCTTTTCGAGATCAGCCAGACGCTGTCCCAGTTGTTCGCGATCGCTTATGTACCGAGCTCGATGGTCCTCGTCCATCATCTTCAGGCGAATCGGCGCCACGGCATCCATCCGAGCCACATCCTGTTGCACGCCGGCGAAGAGGCCCCGAACCGGCTCGATAAACTGACTCGCACTCGCCAGCGCCGCTTCGATATCCGTCAAATCGGGAATATCGGGAAACGCGCCGACGTGAGCCTGCAACGCCACGATCCCCGCCTGGATGTTCGTCGCATCCCGCGGTACAAGTTGAAACTGCTCGATCATTTGATCGTCCACTTCCACCTCCAGGTCAGGCGGCAGACCAAGCGTGCTCGTCTTGAAACGATCAAGAGCAAGGTCATAGCCGTTCTGTCGCACGAGCAGATTGGCGCGCGCCGCCTCAACACTCTGGCGAAACTGATCGACTTGTACTAAGTCGATTAAGTCGTTAGCCCAAAGTGCTTCCAGCCGATCCCTTGTCCTGAGTTGGAGGCTCAGGTTGTCCTGGGCGTTTCGAATTTCCTGAAGTTGCTGGAGCAGACCAAGATAACCGCCAACGCCCCCCTGGCCGGTAAACGACTGAAGAGCGGTGCCGCTTCCGCCGCGCCGTGGACCCGAGACTCCCAATTCGCCAATGGCCACTTGCGTGTAAAATCCCTGTCGAAACTGGCCGTAGGCCCGAAGATTTGCCAGGAGCCGACGCTCGTCCAACGTTAATTGCTCCAGCGCAACGTCCTTGCCCGCTCCACGCAATAGCGGCTGGACAAATGAAAAATTCGCCAGCGATGTCGCCAGATTGGCGTCGCCACCCGTGAATTCAAACACAAACGAGTTCGCAAACCCGACCAGCAACTCGCCGGCCGTGGCAAACTTCCGCCGCGCCTGGATCGCCGGATTCGCGCCAAACGGACGCCCCACCGTTACCCGGTTATTCTCTACGCCGACCCCGTCAATAGCAGGCGTGATCACAAATCGATTCAATACAGGGCTGTAACTTAAACGCGGTGGAATTAACGACCCGTTGTGGGAATACCGAGCGTCGTAACCTCCGAAAAACTGGGTGTCCAGCCGGAACCGTTCCGCCGACACATCCAGGGCCGATAAGTAAAGCGTTTCAAGCTGACGTTGATGCGACGGCGAGTGAACGTATGCAAGTCTCAGAGCCGAATCAACGTTCAGATTGACCTTCCCATCTTCGGTCAAGTCCGCGTAATCCGCCAAAGAGGCCCGCCACGTCGGATTCTCCATCTCAACGCGTTCACCGTTGCGATGCCAGTGCTTCCAGCCCTTCTTACCATCCACTATTTGCATGTATTGATGCGAAGTGGGATCGTCAGCCGGCATGGGTGGCCGGTCCGGGTCGTGCGGGTCAAAGTAACGACTGCGGGGGTCGATCTCGATGCCATAGTCGCTCGCATACCAGCGAGGATCGGAGTTGCGCTCCGCGATCAAAGCGTGCGCCTCGCGATCGGCCGCGATTCGATACTTCGTACGAGTGCAACCGCCGGCAAGAACGCCGGCCAAGAGCAGCGTGCAGCAGATCGCCCGCGGAATAGCCGCCTCGTTGGATAAATACATAAATTGGCTCGGGAGACGAGACGATGCAAGTTCGACGACAGGGCGATCGGCGCACCGGTTCCTTCTCGGTGTTTATCGTTGTATCGATTGGGTTGACTTTAGCGATTCTGCCGATTTTCCCGTCAAGTGAGCGGCCAAGGTCGGGCGAAACCGAGCACACACGAGGGCATGTCTGAACGATTGATCGGAGCGTCTGCTGGACGTTCGTGCAGGGTGTGCTCAACCGGTTCAACCTTCGGCCGCCGGGCAGCGTGGGACGCGACAAGGGGTGTCCTCGAATGGAAGACCCGTCGCGTACCAGCCAACGCGGACGAGCACTCCCATTCCCCCAGAGCCCCGTAGATTCCCGGCTCGGCAACCGGTTATGATAGCGGTCGAGCCCACAACATCCGGGCGTCCGATCGGCTTGTTTGCTCTGCCCGTGCCGCCGGAGGCGCGTACGCAATAGGTAGCTCGAGGACGTCACGACCGGGCGACTACACACAACAGACGAAAGAGATCTTACCGGAACGAATTGCCCCCCCCCCCACACAAGGAGCTTGCCATGTTGACTACCGCGCGCCGATCGCCACGCCCGAGAATCCAAGGGATTGTGATCATTGCATGCACGGTCGCGGCGTTCACGAACAACCTTGCCGATGCCCAGGACCGAGGACGCCTGCCCGGAGATGTCGCCCTGGAAAAAGGGCCGTTAGCCGGCGACGAATTTGAGAAAAATGCCCTTTCCGTACTTTCCGACATCGCCGCCAACCAGAGATACCGCAATGTGCCCCAACACGACGGCCGACTGTTGCGCATCCTCGCTGAATCGATCGGTGCAAAGAAAGTGGTCGAGCTCGGCACGTCGACCGGTTACTCGGGCGTCTGGTTCGGCCTGGCCCTCAGGAAAACCAAGGGGACGCTGACCACTTTCGAGATTGATGCCGAGCGTGCGGCGCGCGCTCGGGCGAATTTCAAGAAAGCGGGAATGTCTGAGATGATCACGATTGTCGAGGGAGATGCCCACAAGAGAGTTACCGAGGTGACCGGGCCGATCGACATCGTATTCCTCGATGCCGACAAGGAAGGGTATGTCGACTACTTGAAAAAACTGCTTCCCAAACTGCGCACCGGCGGACTGGTGATCGCTCACAACGTCAATCCACGTATGGCCGACCCGAAATACCTGAAGGCGATTACCACAGACCCGAAACTGGAAACTGTCGTCCGGGGCGCCGTCGCCATCACGCTCAAGAAATGATGGTAACGGTCAGAAGACAGGCAGTTCTTGATTTCACAAATGAGCGGACCTGCCTCCCTATCTCCCAACAGGATATTTCACCATGCGAGTTCTGTGTCTCTTGCTGATTTTCTGGCTGCCAACCGGTACGATCCGATCGAACGAGAAGGACGCTCGTTTAGCCGAACCGATCCAGGCGTCTCGCACAGAAGTCATTACTCCATTGAGAAACGCCACCTTCAACAAGAACGGCACGTTTAAGGAACGCCGGCAAGGCGGCAACCCGCGCCAGGTCGCCGGCTACCTTGTGTTTGATGGTTCGATGGACGGCTATCGACAGGTCGATCCGCAGATCGCGGTTGGCGGTGGCTTCGTCTTGCACGGCTCGAATGGCGGACTCGTCATCTACGACAAGCAGGGGCAATTCGTAGAAGGGGTCAACCAAAACTGCTTCAACGGCGGCATCGATCCGAAGCTATTCTACGACCGCAACAACCTCGTATTCGGTTTCGATCTATGGAAATATTGGGACAAGGAAAAACACAAACCGGTCAACATTTCGATTTCAGAAACAAGCGATCCGCGGGGAGCCTGGAACACGTACCCGATTTGGCTGCCCCAAGGACGAGATGGCGGTGCCATCGGGTACAGCCGAACTTGGATTGGCTATTCGTTTCCTGGCGGCAAGGAACGGTCGTTCGTCCTCAAAATGGCGGAGGCCAAGGCAGGCAGGCCCGCCACTGTCTATCACTTTCCGACGTCTCTCGGGCTTCCCGTTGCAACGCAAGATGACACCGAGGACCTGTATTTCTTGAGCATTAGCAACACGCAAGTAACTCTTCGTCGCGTCACGGATGCGGGCGACGGCAGTCCGCAATGTGTCCTGGTTGCCTCCCGGCCCCACGGACTCAAATACATCGGCTACCCGCCCCAATCACCGCAGAAGGGAACCGACCAGAAAGTAGCGTCGGGCGACAGAAACCCAAAAAACATTGTGCTGCAAAACGGCTGCATCTGGTTCTCGCAAGCGGTGAATTGCGAAGGGCGATCGGCCGTCCAGTGGCACCAGATGAAGACTGACTGCACGTTTGTTCAAACCGGTCTGATCCAAAGCGATCACAGCAGCTACATCCAGACAACGATCGCAGTCAACAAGAACGAGGACGTACTGGTCGGGTTCCAGGAGACCAACGAGAAGATGTTTATCAGTCCGCGACTGGCGCTCCGCAAGTCGTCCGACCCGGAGGGAACTTTGCGCCGGATCGTCTCGCTCGGCGAAGGACTGGCCGCCACCGACGGCACTTCCTGGGGAGATTACAGCGGCAGCGTGGTCGACGGGGACAACATGCTCGATCTGTGGACGATCCAGAGTATCACCGACTCACAAGGCAAGGGCGATACGGTCATCGCTAGAATACCGATCAAGGGTGATTAACGCCTGCTCACACACCGGCTCGCATCCCGGAGATCGCCGGCGGATATTCGTGTAACCGTTCACGGCCAATGCCGTGAACGGCTGCATGAAAACTCTCATGAGCCATCATCACCGCGGACGAACCATCCGCGTCATGGCCTCGGCAAATCCCTTGCCGATCTGGGTCATGATCTTCGCAGAACCCAGATTTAGAATCGTACGCTGGATAGACGCGTGAAACATCAGCGAGTACGCTTCTCACGTGTTCGAGCATCAGGCGGTAGTAATGACCGGTCGCCTTCACTTTCGCTGCCTTGATTGCATCGATGTCCTTACCCTGCTTTCGGAACGACTCGAGCTGTGCCTCGCCGAATTCATAGGCTCCGGCGCTCGGTGGCCGAAAATCCGTGTGCAGACTCTTGCCGCCCCACGCGGTTTTGATGATCAGAATCGGTTCGCCAAGAGCCTTCTGCATGTAGATTCCGAAGGTGAGTTCGGGACCGATCTTGTTACGGTCCGCACCGAAACCGGCCGTCAATCGCCCATGTTGTTCGCCTGAAGATGACAAATACGAGATCCACACGTTTTCACAAACTCGCGGTGTGCCGTCCGTGTTTTGGATCTCCCTGAGGATCGGCGCGGTCTTGCGATCCATCCCAACGTGCTCAAACGTGCGAACATGCGCCTGCCCCTGCATGTTCGACTGTCCCACGAGGAGAAACACCTTGAGCGGTTTCTCATCCGCCGCCGCGGCATTTCCCCAGACTCCGCAGACGCCCGCAAACACAACAAGACCCAACACCAGCACCCCGCGGCACGCACCACATTCCCATTTCCGAGCTACGTACTCGCGCGCATTACCTGCGTAAGCTTCGAGCCGGCGGGCGAGGTCCAGGCCACCATTGGATAAGGGATTCTCGAGTAAGCGGTCGGCGTGCGATTCCATCGATAGCTCCATGGTGCTGA
>CAYNDU010000069.1:0-14798 GCA_964395615.1 uncultured Pirellulaceae bacterium
CAAGATCGCGCTGAATAATACGTCCACCCAAAACGAGCCCGTTCCTGCACCCCGATTGGGCAACCGGTCCAGCGGACCGTGCGAACCGTGTCGGGCACTCATCACTCCTTTCATTCTTGTCTCTCTCGGATTTGTCTTGACCTCGGGGGCTCAGCGGCGCTATACTCTGCCGCCCGAAACTGAGGGGACGTCCCGACGGGCGTCTTCGTCCCCTGTGTCTGGCGACGAGCGGTGAATTGACTGTGCCGCTTGGACCTTCGCCGACCGGCCCGAGTCACAGATTGAAGAGGGAGTAACCATGAAACCCCGCACGGAAGCAGAATACCGAACTGGCCCACGCCGGATGTTGGCCGCTGGAGGAATGGACTGGCAAGTGTTGCGTTGGTGCTGCGCCGCGATTGCAGGACTGTGTCTGGTAGTCGCCGTTGGCACCCGGCTCGATGCGCAAAATGGGCCGTCCGACGGCCGATCGCAGGCGCCTGCCGCCGCTCGGCTCAAAGTCGTCGCCACGGTCAACGGCGAGCAGATCACTCGGCATCAGTTGGCCGAAGAGTGTCTTCGTCGTTTTGGAAGTGACGTGCTGGAGAGCGTTGTCAACAAGCATCTCATCTGGCAATCCTGCCGGGAGCGGAACATCGAGATTTCTAACGGTGATGTCGACGAGGAGATCAAACGGATCGCCGGAAAGTTCGGACTGGCGGCTGACCGTTGGATGGTCATGCTGCAACAGGAGCGGGAAATTTCACCGGAACAGTATCGGCGTGAGATCATTTGGCCAACGCTGGCACTGCGGCAACTCGCGGCGGCTCAGATCACGGTGACCGATCAGGAGTTGAATGAAGCGATGGAGACGGAGTACGGGCCGCGCGTCAAGGCGCGGGCCATCACGGTCAGCCAGCGTGACGAGGCCGAAAAAATCCGAGCGCAGGCGATCGCCGATCCGGAGAAGTTCGGGGAGCTGGCCAAGGAATACTCCGAGGATCAAAGTGCCAGCGTTCGCGGCCTGATTCCTCCGATTCGCAAGCACCTGGGCAACGTGGATCTTGAAACGATCGCGTTTGCTTTGCAGGAGGGTGAAATCTCGCCGATCGTGAAGGTGGCCGACCAATATGTCATTCTGAAATGCGAGAGCCAGTTGCCTGCGACCTACATTCCGCCCAAGTTCCAGGAGGACGCAAGATCACGCGTCCACGACCGGGTCCAGGACCAGAAACTTCGCACGACCGCGGCCCGATTGTTTGCTCAACTGCAACAGGAAGCCAAGGTCGTCAACGTTTGGAACGACCCGAAAAAAGCCGCCCAGATGCCTGGCGTGGCCGCGGTGATCAACGGCCAGAACCTCGCGATACAACAACTGTCCGAGGAATGTCTGGTCCGACACGGGAAGGACGTATTGGAGGCCGAGATCAACCGCAAGATCCTACTGCAGGCCCTGCGTGCCAAGCAGGCGCAAGTGACCGACGCCGACATCCAGGCGGAAATCGCCCGTGCCGCCGACTCCTATGGCTATTTGCGCAAGGATGGCTCGCCGGATATCGAAACGTGGCTTCAGACGGTCACGAAGGAGGAGGATTCGACGGTCGAGCTGTACATTCGTGATGCCGTGTGGCCAAGTGTTGCGCTCAAGAAGCTGGTCGATCAACGCGTGGAAGTGAGCGAGCAGGACATTCAGAAGGGTTTTGCATCGAATTTCGGGCCGCGTGTCGAAGCGTTGGCCATCGTGTTGAACAATCAGCGTCAGGCGCAAAAGGTGTGGGAGATGGCCCGCAACGGCAAGACCGAGTCCTTCTTTGGCGAACTGGCCCACCAGTATTCGGTCGACGCCGTCTCCCGCGAGAATTTTGGCAAGATTCCTCCGGTTCGACGGCACGGTGGTCGTCCGGAACTCGAAAAGGAGGCCTTTTCACTTGAACCAGGGCAGTTGTCCGGCATCATTGCCTCGGGCGAGAACTTCGTGATCTTGCGCTGCACCGGTTACACGACTCCGGTGGTCAAGGAAATGGACGCGGAGGTCAGGGCCGAGTTGATCAAGGACTTGCAAGAGAAGAAAGTCCGGATGGCGATGGCCGTCGAATTCGAGCGGCTTGCCAAGGTGGCTCGCATCGAGAATTTGCTGGCAGGTACGTTTCAGGACGGGACCGCTCGGACAACAGACCGTCGCTCGGTCGGGTCCACGACCGGATCGCGGTAAACGGTTTGCAGCGATTCGGGGCCTGCCTCGCATCTCGACTCAACCGGACGCCGGGTCTCCGTTCCAATGGTGCAAGGACTTCAGCACTTTCGGTTCGGTCTGGACCGTCACGCGGTCACCGGTCTGAAGAAGCGTGTCGCCGGGCGGGAAGAACATTCGCTCGCCGCCGCGTTGCCAGGACACGACTGCCAAGGACTGCTCGTCGGCCAGTTGGTCGAGCGAGTAGTCGGCCATCTTTGACTTGGGATGGATGGTCAGGCGTGCGACAACCAGCAGACGGTCCTCGACGTAGAAGGCGTTTTCGATCGATGGATCGCTCGACGCCGTGGCGAACAGCGGCGCGGCGAGCGTCGACGTGCTGAATGCCAGATGGATGGCAAAGCCGGCCTTGATCTTGGAGGCCATTTCCTGGTCGAACATCCGCATGACGACCTGGATATTCGGATTCAAGCGACGCGAGTCGAGCGCCATTTCGAGATTGGCCAGGTCGTCGTTGGTAGCCAGAATAATCGACTTTGCCGTTTCGACATTCAAGTCGATCAGTGTCTGGTCCTCGCGACCGTTACCGATCATCACGGTAACATGCTTGCGCCGCGCGGTGGCGACGTGAGGGCTGTCGGCGGAAGACTCCAGTACGAGGACGTCTTCTTCCAGCTGGAGCAGTTGGTCAAGAATACGGCTTCCCACGCGTCCGAGGCCGCACAGAATGACATGATTTGAATAGGTCTTGGCCATGGCGCGCACCCACTCCGGGTCCCCCTCATGCCGCCGCAACACGCGATAGCCGAATCGCATCAGGCCGTCCAGGATGACGACCAGGCCCAGGGGCGGCAGCACAAAGTAGAAGAGTTGAAGCACCCAATGGTCTGGAAACGGAATCAGATGCTCCATGAACACGAGACAATACGTAATGTACAACGACCGTACATAGGTCAACTGGTCCTGAGCATAGTAATGGTGGAAGCAATAACTGCCGACCAGCAAGACCGTTGTCAGGAGGCAGAGCGATGGGAGGAATGTGAGGATCGGGCGGCGAAGATATCCGATCATCGCGAGCGTCCAGTGCCATCGTCTACTCCATGCTCGGGCCATCTTGGGACTCGCTGATGTCGCGATTTCTGCCAGCCGGCGCAGGACCTGCAAACGCCGGCCCGTCACACTATAACAGGTAGCCACGCCCGCCTCCACCAACTTGAATCGGTCCGTCCGGGCAACAGGCCGAGGCTCTTTCTGACCGGCATCGAATGGTCTACGATGAGAACATCGGCGTACCCGGTCCGCGTTGCCCTGGCGATAGCAGCCCGAGCGATGATGGCCGCCTCGGCGACCATGGTCACGGATTTCCGCGGACGAGCGATGGTCGGCAGATGGGCGTTGAACGAAGAGGTGCTGATGAAACAGATCGTTCTGATTCCTGGACTCCGGCTCGCCGCCCGTATGTCGCTCTGGACGGTCATGATCCTGGTCGGCGGGTGCTGGAACGCGGAGTCTGATCTGGCGGGCAAGCGGGGCGCGACCGGCGACAACTCAGAGCCGCTGTTCGCCGAGTGCTCGGATGAGCTGGGCCTGCGTTTCGTGCACGATCCAGGCCCTCCCGGTAACTGGTTCTATCCTGAAATCATGATTATGGGCGCCGCGTTGCTCGACATCGATCAGGACGGTGATCTGGATATCTATTTGCTGAACTGTGGTACGCCACCCGTACCGGGTCGCGTGCGGGAGAGCGAGCGGGCCCGAAACCAGTTGTTTCAGCAGCGGGACGACGGCACGTTTGTCGATATCACTGCCAACTCCGGACTGGGCGACACCGGATACAGTGTGGGTGTGGCCGTCGGCGATATCAACAACGACGGACTTCCGGACGTTTTCGTCACGAACTACGGTCAAGATCGGCTCTACCGAAACCTGGGTGCCGGCCGGTTCCAGGACATCACGGAGGCTGCCGGGATCGACAACCGGCGATGGAGTGCCGCCGCCTGTTTCATCGATTATGACCGAGACGGTTGGCTCGACTTGTACGTGGCCAACTACGTCGATTATTTTCCGTCGCGCGATTGTTTTGGGCCGAGCGGCCGTCGCGACTATTGCGGTCCGGCCTCATTCGAAAAGACAACGGACCGGCTCTATCACAATATAACTGGAGGGTTGTCGCAGGCAGATGCGGCCGATTCTCCTGCGAGCGTGCCCGTCCGGTTCCGAGATGAGAGCGTGTCGACCGGCATTGCCGCGCAACGCGGCTCCGGGCTTGGCGTGATCGCCTGGGACTGCAACGACGACGGTTGGCAGGACATCTACGTTGCCAACGACATGGTGGCGAATTTTCTCTGGATAAACGGTGGCGACGGGACGTTTCGCGACGAGGCCATGCAACGGGGTGTGGCGTACGACGGGTTGGGCCGTCCTCAAGCGAGTATGGGGCTTGCGCTGGCCGACGTGAATCACGATCAGGTGGGCGACCTCTACGTGACGCACATGGCGGGCGAGATGAATGCGTTGTACATGAGTCTCTCGGACCAGGGTTACCGCGAGATGTCCATGCAGACCGGCGCGGCGGCATCCATGCACGCCTTGACGACGTTCGGCACCGCGTTCCTCGACATTGATCTCGACGGTCGCGAAGACCTGGTGGCCGTCAACGGAAGCATGAAGTTGCCCGACAACGCGATCACCTTGCCGGCGGGTGCCGATTCGGCCGCGTTTTGGGACATCTTCACGGAGCCCAACACAATATTGATGAATTCGAGTTCGGACAAGTTCCGCCCCTACCGCAGCCGGAAGGACGCGTTCCTGGCAATTCGGGATGTGGGTCGCGGCCTGTGCATCGGCGATCTTGACAATGATGGCGATCTCGACCTGCTTACCGTCAGTACGGCTGCCCCGGCCAGGCTCTTTCGCAACGTCGCGAAGAGAAAGGGAAACTGGCTCAAGGTGCGGGCGATTGAACCGACGTGCGGAAACCGGGATGCCTACGGTGCTCGCGTGGTCGTTCGGGCAGGCGACCAGAAGTGGACGCGGTGGATTTCCCCCGGCGCCAGTTATCTGTGCAGCCACGACCCGGTGGCCCATTTCGGGATTGGCGCCGCCGATCGGGTGACCCAGATTAACGTCCGGTGGCCAGACGGATCGGAAGAACAATTCGATGGATGCCCAATGAATCGGCTAGTGGTGTTGGCCCACGGGAAGGGGCAACAGCCATGAAACGCAGACCTCAATCCAGTACTGGTCTGCATCGACGGGTAAGCGGGACCGGCGAGGACGTAACGGACGACCGGCGGGCGTCACGACGCCGACTCGGTCTCCTGGTCGCCGCCGGAATGATTCTGGCGGCCGCTGCCGGCTGGTACTTGCGTTGGACACAGTCGAATCCGATTCTGCGTATCCCTCCGGTCGAGACATCCGGCTTGCTACCGGCAGTGGCCAAGGCGATCCAGTTGGCCCAATCTGATATTCTCGACGCACCGCAGTCGGCAGCACCTTGGGGTCAATACGGCCTGGTCCTTTTGGCTCATGGATTTCGAGCCGAGGCAGCCAGTTGTTTCGAGGAGGCCGAGCTCCTTGATGCCGACGATTACCGATGGCCCTATTACCGAGGAATGACGGTAGGTGTGTGGGACACCGACCTGGCGCTGCGTTCGTTTGAGCGAGCTGCGAAAAGGGCACCTGATCGACCGTCTGTCCGACTCCGGTTGGCCGAATGGTATTTCGATTTGAGGCGACTTGGCGATTGCGAACGTGAAGCAAGTTTGGCTCTTCAGGTAATGCCCAACAGTCCTCGCGCCCAACTGATCATGGCACGGCTTTGTTTCGAGCGGGGAGATCTGCCCAGGGCGAGGCAATGGGCCGAGAAAACGGAGGCCGTACCGCGAGGAAACCGTCGTGATGTCCACGAGTTACTGGCCAGGATCTACCAGCAGCTGGATCTGCCCGAACAGGCGCTTGAAGAGGTGGCTCGGGCAAGAGTCTTACCGCCCGGCGTTGCCGTGTGGGACGATCCGGAAATGGGACTCGGTGCGACCTATCTGCAGGACGCCACACTGCTCAATACACTGGCCGAGAGGAGCCGGGCGCAGGGCGATCGGGAGCGATGTCTGCAGCTCCTGCGCCGGGTCGTCGAGACGGAACCGCACAATGTGCTGTGGAAGGAACATCTGGCGGCGACACTCATTGACACAGGCCGTTTCAACGAGGCCGGCCAGCTCATTGACGAGTGGCTCGTCGAACACCCACGATCTGCCGAGCTGACGTTTTTGCGAGGCCAGGTTGAGCTCCAGGTCGACTCGCCGAAGCAGGCTGCACAACGCTTCGAACATGCCATCGAGCTCAAACCCGATTTCGATGAGGCATTCGATTACCTGGGCCGCGCACTGCTGGCCGATCGACAGCTCGACAGGGCGGTCGAAAAGCTGCAACAAGCCATCCGGCTGAATCCACTGCGTCCGGAGTACCACGGTGGATTGTCGCGTGCTTTGGAGGCGGCGGAGAAGTGGGAAGAGGCAGCATCCGCTCTTCGACCGGCCGTCGAATTACTTCCCGATGATGTATCATTGCGGATCCGCCTGGCTCAGCTCCTGCTCAAATCCGGGGATCGAGGGGCCGCTGAACGGAACGCCCGGAAGGCCGTTGAAATGGATGCCACCTCCGAAGCGGCTAGTGAGTTACTCAAATCGTTGACCGATGATTCTTAAAACAGTGCCGAATGGCAAAGGCAAGCGAGCCTCTTGATGATCGATGACCAAGGGAACCCTGTTCCGATTCCGACTCCCGACGTAGAAATCCGGCCGGCCGGTCGAGTTGACCGATTGCCGCCGTACATGTTCGGTCGCATCAACCAGTTGCTCTACGAAAAACGGCGGGCTGGACTTGACGTGATTGACCTCGGGATGGGAAATCCGTCCGATCCGCCGGCCGACCTGGTCATCGAGAAGTTGGCGGAATCCGCGGCAGACCCCAAGAACCATGGCTACAGCAAATCCAACGGACTGCTCAATTTGCGCAAGGAGATCGCGAGCAAGTATCTGAAGCGGTACGGTGTTCGCCTGGACCCCGACAATGAAGTGATTGTTTGCCTCGGGTCCAAAGAAGGCTTCAGCCACATGTGCCTGGCGCTGATCGGTGCCGGCGACACGGCGATCATTCCGGCACCCTACTTCCCGGTCCACATGTATGCCGTGGCGTTGGCGGCCGGCAATGCCATCGCCTTGGAAGTGAGAGACAGCGATCGGTTCTTGGCGAACATTGAGTACACATGCCAGCATCTCTACCCGCGGCCCAAACTGCTGATTATCAACTTTCCACACAATCCCTCGACGGCAATCGTCGGCCCCGCGTTCTATGAGCAGGTCGTTCGCCTGGCTAAGAAATACGGTTTCATGGTGATTAGCGACTTTGCATACGCCGACGTGGGATTCGACGGGTACCGGCCCCCCAGTTTCCTTGCGGCGCCGGGGGCCGTCGATGTGGGCGTCGAGTTCACGACGATGAGCAAGGGCTACAACATGGCCGGTTGGCGAGTCGGCTATTGTTGCGGAAACTCGCAGATGATACGTGCTTTGGCAACGATTAAGGGTTATTACGATTACGGCATGTTTCAGGCGATTCAGATCGCGGCGATCGTGGCCCTGCGCCATACCGAGGCGGCCGTCGAATCCCAATCGCTCGTTTATCAGAGCCGGCGAGACGTACTGGTGGAGGGACTGCGCCGCATCGGCTGGTCGGTTTCGACGCCCAAGGCCGGGATGTTTGTATGGGCGAAGATTCCCGATCTATGGGCCCGGTCGATGACGACCATGGATTTCGGAATGATGCTGCTTGACCGCGGAAACGTAGCGGTCAGTCCCGGCAGCGGATTCGGGCCGGCGGGAGAAGGGTATCTTCGTCTGGCCCTTATCGAAAATGAAAGTCGCTTGCGTCAGGCCGTTCGACAGATCGGCCGCTGCCTGCAGGAATCGGAGCCGCCGGTTATGCCACAGGGTGACTCCCAATCGTAGCTAATCTGCGAATGGGCAGGCATCTCGGGCCGGTCCGGACCGTGGGGAGGCCGAGCAGGCCCGGAACCGGGCACCCACGTCCCGAGGACCCGGACGAGTACGGTTGCCGAGACGGTTTGGCGGGGTGCGTCGTTCGCGGCGCGTCCTTCGGGCCGTCCTGTTGCCCTTTCTTGTGGATCGCTATAATGCTCGCCGAACGGGCTTTTGACATGACGCAAGAA
Source organism: uncultured Pirellulaceae bacterium (assembly GCA_964395615.1). Taxonomy (GTDB): domain Bacteria; phylum Planctomycetota; class Planctomycetia; order Pirellulales; family Pirellulaceae; genus CAYNDU01. The sequence continues at coordinate 8,400 of CAYNDU010000069.1, forward strand.
AAAAAGGAGAGCCCTTATTCGCCGCAACAAGGGCTCTCCAGTTAAAGGCTGTCCGGACGATGGTTGAGTTCCCGCCGTCCGGAGACCCACAGCCGTATTGTGGGTATCGGGCGCCGCGGTAGTAATACTTTAGGTCTCTCGTTCGAATGGAACGAACCGAACATTCCAGTTAAACGGCACGACGTGCGACTATGACCCAATCAGCAAAACTTGCCTTGGAAGATGGGACCGTTTACTCCGGTTATTGCTTTGGCGCGGTCGGAGAGGTTGAGGGCGAAGTGGTTTTCAACACTTCGATGACCGGATATCAGGAGATTCTGACAGATCCCAGTTACCGCGGGCAGATCGTCACGATGACCTACCCTGAAATCGGGAATTATGGTGTGAATCGGGAGGATCTGGAGAGTCACCGCCCACATCTGAGCGGTTTCATTGTCCGCGAAAACAGCCGAGTCGCCAGCAACTTTCGATCGCAGGGCCTGTTGAACGAGTATCTGATCGAACATGGGATTTGCGGATTGGAAGGCGTCGACACTCGCTCGCTGGTGCGCCACATTCGTAAACGGGGGGCCATGAAAGGTATCCTGTCGACGGTCGACCTCGACGATGAGTCGCTTGTCACGAAGGCAAGAGAGAGCGCCGGTCTGGTAGGCAGGGACCTGGTTCGTGAGGTCGTTCCGGAGAATCCGATCGCCTGGGACGAAGGTCTCAGTGACTGGGCCCACCTCCCGAATAGCCCGTCGGGGCGGCTGTTCGACGAACCCCAACACGTGGTGGCACTGGATTTTGGTATGAAATGGAATATCGCTCGGCATCTGACGGACCTGGGCTGCCGAGTGACCGTGCTTCCTGGAACGGCGACGGTCGAGGATATATTGGCCCGGGAACCGAGCGGCTTATTCCTATCGAACGGACCGGGCGATCCTGAGCCGGTCGGTTACGCAATTGACACCATTCGCAGTCTTCTTGGCCGTTTGCCCCTCTTTGGAATCTGCTTGGGGCACCAGTTGTTTGCTCTCGCGTGCGGCGCAAAGACTTTCAAACTGAAGTTTGGCCATCGGGGAGCGAACCAGCCGGTCTTGAACCTGGAATCGGGCGAGGTTGAGATCACGGCTCAGAATCATGGTTTCGCGGTTGAGGAAGCATCGCTGCCCGACGAGCTGATCATCACGCACCGCAACCTGAACGACCAGACGATTGCCGGGCTCCGCCACCGGGACCATGATGCATTCAGCGTCCAATACCATCCTGAAGCTTCGGCTGGTCCGCACGACAGCCGGTACTTATTCCAGCAATTCGGCCGTCTCATACGCGAAACGGCCTGAGAATCTCGGGCGCCGCGGAATCACATTCCAGGTCCCGTCGGAATTCCTCGGCCAGAACGTCCAGATTCTCCTGATCCGTGCCGCTCAGTGCATCGCCGATCGATGCAATGGTGTCGAATTGCCCGTCGGCCAACAACTCGTGCATCAACAATGGCCAACCCACGGTCGGCGCGAATTTAGCCAAGGGATCGGTGTCAAGATCGACGGCCGTCATCCGGAACTGCCGAACCGCTCGGCGTTGCTCCTCCGGATCTTGCGGTAAAACCGCCAACCGGAACGGCCGGCGGGAGGAAACTCGCAGGCCGGTCGTGAACCAGAACCGAGTTCGGTGGGGTGGTGGGAGAAGATCGAGGAGGGCGGAAAAGAGTCGGGGGGGATGAACGGCTGAGACGATGCCGAGTCCCGAACAGTCAAGAGCCGCTTTTAGCAACGACGCGAGTTTGTGCGCACCCAGGTCCGACGTCACGCGTTGCAAGACACCCGTATTGACTGCCGATGCGCGGCCCACGAGGGGGATCGGATCGAGTTGTCGCGGCGGCGTATCGATCACATCGGTGCGACCGGCGGCAAAGAGCGCGTCCATTATGCGAATCGGGTTGAATGCGAACCGAGCCAGAGCCTCGTAATCTACGAGGAAGCTGTGCGTGTAGACGCGTTGACCGCCACGTCCGCTGTACTCGTGCCCGGCCAGGACGGTCCGAGAGATACAGAACTTCCCGCTTTGCAAACGGTGGAAATTCGTGCTGCCGCTGTCGGCTGAGGTCGAGTAGAGTGAATCGTGACCCGGTCCCCATTGGGCCAGTTCTTGAGCGTCTTCGGAGGGGATGCCGGGACTGCTGGCCGCCAACTGGTAGCCGTCGTTTCGGTCACTTCGAATGGAAGTGAAAATTGCCTGATTGACGAGCATGCCGTCCTCTCTACGAGTGTCTCCCCCGCAGCTCCGCAGCGCAGTAAGGGGCCGTTTTCGGCACCGGGTTCCGGTCGCCGTCTCGGATCGGCAGGGCCCTTCAGTCACGCAACTCATGAACGAGCCAGGCAAAGGGCTCGACGACGCCCCTCGGTTCGACCCTCAGCGGGACTTGGCGCAACCCACCCAACTCGAGTTGCTGAGCGCAAGCGCCCGCCACTCCACTGGCGAAGAACTTATGCCGTGGAAATCGCTGATCGCAATGCTGCCAAAGCCCGGGTGCATGTTTCTGGGCAAAATCGGCGGCGTCATCAAAGCACGTTTCACACTGGTCCGCTTTGGAGAATATCAAGCTTACCGGACGGCTCGGCCAGCCGGTCTTGGGATCACTGTCCATTTCACTCAGATAGCTGAGCATTTTCATGGCGAAAAAGTCCTGGTCTTTCTCGCCTTCACGCAGCCGAAACGCATCGACGAGGATCATGACGCCGGCACACTTGGCCAAAAACGCTCGGATCACCGGATACGTATGTGGATGATCGATTTCTTCCAGAATCGCCTCGCCCGAAAGATCGGGCATGATCAGTTCCACCGGATGTCGCTTGCCTGCCGAACGGACCTGGCAGTGGATCCAATTCCATCGATCGGGCTCGTTGGGCGTTTTTCCGGGGAATTCGCAATTTGACAGGGCCGACATGGTCATTTGCTGGAGCGACACGGAAAAAGCGCCGCGTGCGAGCAGTTGTAATTCATCGTTCGCCCGGGACAACATGTCGGTCAGCATGCCCAGGAAAACGGTCTTTCCCGCGTCCGCCGATCCAATGGTGGCCACCAGTTGAGGGGACGTATTCTGAACGTTCGCCTGGTGGGACAGGGCCAGCGGAGCCTGGCACTGGCGGCACATCTCCGCATCAAAACTGTTGCCGCCGCCGCAGATGAAACATGGCACCTGTACCGAGTACTGAGCCAGTCGGTACGAGTCCATGGGCAAAAGAGCTTTTCCGCTCATTCAAGTTCCTCCTCGACACCGGAGCCGACCAGAACCGGTTCCGCGGTCTGCTCCGGCAGGTCTTCATCGATGGCTGTGGATATCACGTCTCGCAACGCCAGGGCACAGCGGAAACCGATGTTATGTTTGCGGCGCACCAGATTCTCGCCGCTCTGAAACTGGCATGTCATCTGTGTTTCGAAATACGTGTCAAAAGCTCCGCCACGAATGCTCTTCAATGGCACGGGGCTATCCAGTTTGCGCGCCGTCGTGTCCCAGACGCCAAAGTCGCTCGTCGTCCATTCCCAGGTATTGCCGATCAAATGGTAGACCCCTCCGACACTCACGCCCTGATCGATTCCGTAGACGGAACAGGTCTGTTCGGGTCCGGTACCCCAGATGTTCGCTTTGCTTCGATCCATCGTGTCGCCCCATGGATAACGACGTTGCATGGGGCGAGTCCCCTGGGCCAGCACGGGCCAACACCCGGCTTTCACCCACTCGGGGTCCGATGGAAGCCGTTTACCGACCCATCGAGCATACGCGCTCGCCTCATACCAACTGACACCGACCGCGGGATGATCTTCAAATCCTTCGGGAAAACGGCCCTCGCACCAGAATCGCGGCCCGCAGTGGCCCGTACCATCGACGAAGTCGAGGACGGCCGGCCAGATCTTGGCGTCCCAGAGAGGCATATTTGTATACCCTCCGTCGTCGACGAATTCCTGGAACTCCCGATTGGTCACCGGATAGCGATCCAGGTAGATGGCCTCGACGTGGACCAGACGGTCGCGCGTCGAATCTGTGTCGTCGGAGTCCCGATCGTCACGCCAGGATTGCAACAGCACGTCGCCCTCGGGCACGATGCTCATCGATTCATCCAACGCGTCGACCGCCTGCCTCAGGACTCCTTGTTGTAAGGTCGTAGCGATTTGAGGCCGTAGCAGAAGTGCGTACCGGCCTTGGTCCAGCATTTGTTGAGCAAGGAATGCCGGGTCATCCGGTTTGTATTCCGGTCGCGGTTTCAGCCTCGGAGATTGGCGAGCGGGTTCCACAGGTTGTGGCGGCGCCGGAGGCTCCTTGCTTGTTGGCGCCATCGGCGTCCGCACCAAACGCCGCTGCCACCATCCGGCCGCACGCCACACACCCATGATCAGCAGGGCGGAGACGCCCAACGCCGCCAGGGTGATGTCCTGGGTCACCCACGATGCGACGCTTGCCGCGGCCAACATCAAGCCCATTGTCAAACCCCCGACGGCGCGTCGCATTAGCGGCCGGTGTCCCTTTTCACTCATGTTCTCACCTAATCGTTGCTTGCCCCGGTAACCATGCCGCCCGCTCGGCATTCTGCTCCACCCCTATCCTCGCCGTCTCCGGCGTTGCGCCACGTCCTTCTGTAACTTGGCGAACTGTGCCATCACGGAACTGACGACCGGATCGCTTTCGCGGTTGCCGGTTGGCGCTACGGTTGCCGGCGTGGCCGGCGTGCCGGTCGCCACGGGTTGCTGGCCGCTGGCCAACATCTCTGCCTGCTTCTCGACCAGCCGCCGCAGCGCCTTGAGCTCCGTCGACAGTTCTGCTCGTTCGTCGGCAAATGTCTGTTTTTGGTCGGCGACGACTTCATCCAGTTCCGACGCCCTCCCTCGAACCAACTCCAACTCGGCCTCCAACGCCTCCCGCTCCTGCTGCAATGCGTCAAGCGACTCGAGGTCGGCCTGTCCCGGCCCACCGGCGGCCATGGTCGTTGCCAGGCCATTCTGCTCTTGAACCGCGGCCATCTGGTCCTCGGCACGCTCGAGCTGTTGCCGAGCTTCCGCTAACTCTTGCTCAATGCTCGCCAATCGACCCAGCTCCTGTTGAGCCGTTTCGAGTTGCGACTCGACCTGTTGGCGGTCATTCGTCAGGAGCTCTTGCTGACTCTCAAGTTCGGCAATCTGTTGTTCCAACCGGCTCGTTTGCTCAGTGCTCGTCGCCGCGCCCCTCTCCCGTTCCTGGGTTAGTTCGTCGCGCAGACTCGACAGCTCAGACTGCGCCGCCACCAAATCCGACTCGTATTGAGCCAGTTTGCCGGTCAGCTCACCGACTGTCTCCTGCTCCTCGCAAAAGCGTTCGTGCTCGACCTCAAGCTGCGTTCGACGCTGCTCGAGTTCCTGCACGCGGTCGGCGAAGTCGACCCGTAGGTGATCCACCTCTTGAAACAGCTCTTCAAGTGTTTCTTCGAGGTCCGAACAGCCTGAACGGAATTCAGCCACCGAGTCCTTCAGAGGCTGCCAGGCCGCGCACGTTGGTTGGTGTTCAGATGCAACAGACACAAGTCTAGCCGTATGGATTGAGTTCAATGATCTGATTGATTCAGCACGATGTGGCCGTGATAAGATCCGCCCCGAGCCAAGAGGCCACCATGGGAACTCTAGGTCAGAATCGGCGGACTGGCAAACGTCTCGGTCCGCGGTGCGCGGGCGCGTCGCGATCGAATGATTTCCAACGGCCGCTCCGGGCCGGCAAATCAGGCCGCGCCAGTCCCGGTAATCCGCATGATCGAACGCACCGTCCAATGAATGAAGCCCTGACGGCCCTGGACGAAGATGGTGCGCTCGACGTTCTTCAAGCTCTCACGATACGCCGTGACACGTCTGGCTGTCACCCGCTCGTGATTGTGACCCTTTCGGCCCAGCCAATCAGCGGCCGTAGGAATGGACCACCAGGTCCCCGCGACGGTCCATAATCACCTTCACGCGAAACCCGCAACACCATTTGAACTCGGTAATCGTCCGGCCCAGGATGCCACAGCGGGTCGTCACGCAGGGCGCTCCCGTGCAACAGCCGGGAATGCAGACCGGTACGTTCACCGGACAACATGTGCAGGGGTCCGTTACCTGTACCACCGACCGAATCGGTTGTTGGCAAGGATCGCAGCAGACGTGCCGGCAGAGTAAGTGCTGGCGATACTCGATGCACGGCCGAGGACAGCACGGATCGGCTGCCTGCTGAGCGATCGGTTCCACCTGCTTGGCTTGTGCCTGCAAAAATCCAGCCTGAACCGGACCGGTGAGCCCGATCAGCAGTAGCAACGCTGCCGCTGACCCTGTGACTGTGTGCAAGCTGAGACGCACCACGTCCCCTCCTAGACCGCCGCAGCTCCAAATGTCCGCTCACCAAGGACACGCAGACCCCCCAAC
>CAYNDU010000070.1:0-14680 GCA_964395615.1 uncultured Pirellulaceae bacterium
GTGATGTTCACCGGGTTCTGCCTCGGGTTGCCGGTTTTCAAATCGGTAGGCACGGGCGCGCGCGGGCGAGCCGAGTAATGTGGTGCGCGCCAGCTGGGAGGCCACATTGAGCGCGACGAAGGGACGGCGGAGGTCATGCGGATTTCGCGACAGGTAATCTTGCCATATGCCCAGGTCGACGCCGGTTTGAATGAGTCCCTTGACCATGCCGATGTCGGACAGCAGTCCAACATCGCTCGCCGGGCCGGTCAAGAGCGCTCCGGTCAGCTTGCGGTTGCGAAACACAAGCTTCCGATAAACGCACCGTGCAGGGTCGGACGTGACGACGCAATCGCCGTCGATGTCGCCGAATGACCCGTAGCTGACACATTGCAAGCCGCACACATCCAACACGTTCATCGACAGACTGCCTTCATAGCCGATGTCGGCACCCGCCATGTTGGCGCCGGCAATCCGACCATGGTCGACGGCCGTCGGCTGAATGGCGTGGATGGCTCGGACGTCCGTACCCAACACGGGGCCTTGGGCGACATCTCCGGCCGCATAGACACCGGAAATGCTGGTTTCGAGGTGGTCATTGACCAGAATTCCCTGATCGCTTTCGATCGGCGTCCCTTCGATCAGGGCCAGGTTTGGCCGGACACCTGCGGAGACGATGACCAGGTCGGCGGGCAGCGACGTGCCATCGTTCAATTCGACCTGTTTGCCATGGGGCGTGTCAGCAATCGCGGTGATGGTACGGGCCGTTCCAACATTGACTTCTTGCCGTTTCAGCCAGGCCTCGGCGAGCGTAGCTGCCGAATCGTCGAGCATATTGGGCAAGACGTGTGCCTCCTTTTCCACGATGGTCAGCGGCCATCCTCGTTTGAAGAGTGCGCCGGCCACGATCAGGCCGACGAATCCCGCCCCGATCATGACGACACGCGGCGTGTTGACCCTCTCGGCCAGGTCGAGCGCCTGAGCGGTATCGGCAAGCGACCACATGGTCTGGACACCCGGGAGGTCGAGTCCGGGAATACGGGGCTGCACGGGGCTTGAACCGGTGGCGATAAGGAGTCTGTCGAAGGGGATGGTGGATCCGTCGTCGAGTGTCACGGCGCGATTCGAGGTGTCGATTCGCCGGGCACGCACTCCAATGCGCGCGTCTATGTCGAGTTTCTCGAACGTTCTTGGATCCGCGGTGTAGGTATGTTCGCGTGGGATACGACCGGCGAGCCAATAGGGCAGCGCCATGCGCGAATGAGCCGGCTCGTCGCACACGAGCGTGATTTCTGAAGATGCCGATTCAAATTGCCGAATCGTCTCCATCGCGTTGGTGGCGGCCGGGCCGCCGCCGATAATCACGTGATGCATCGTGCGTGTTCCCATTCTCGGAAAACGTCCAATTTCGACAGGAATCACCTGGACAGGACCAGGATCGAATGGAGGCGGCCTGCGCCGCGCAGATTCCGTCCGTCTAGAGTGACTCCAATCCCATTTCAGCCAGTTTATCGTTGGTTGGCACACCTTCGGCGGTCCATTCCCGTTGCCGGTAATACGCGTCCAACATGACATCCAATTGGACCGTAACGCCGGCCGCCGGGCCGGACTTTTGTGCTTCCTTGATCAGGCGTTGAGGAATGGAATCGTCAGCTCTGGTCAGGCCGGCCCGTAGATTGAACAGACGTTCCAGGTTCCACGTTCGTTCCCCAACGGCAACGAGATCGTCCATCGTGTAGTCCGAGCCGGTGGCTGCCGTTATGCAGGGTAAGAGGGCTTCGATAGCCCCGCCGGTTGAACCGGTAAACGCGCAGACGCCCGTATTGTCGTGGACGGTCGTCCGATTCTGTTCGTTGGCGACCCATTCGCCTTTTCCCACAGGCGTATGAGGGTCCATCTCGCTCGTTTCAATTCCAGGTGTCCAGGCTCTCAGGTGGCAGCCGCCGCGATTGCAGGTAGCGTAGGCGACTCCCATGCCCTGAAATGCGCGCGGGTCGTATGCCGGAAATTCCTGGCCCTTGCTTCCCATAAAGACTTCGGGATGGTTCAGTTTTTCGCCCAGGCGTTTGCTCCCCTCGGCCAGCTCGTTTCCAAATCCTTCGCGAAAGCCGGTTGCTTCGGTCATCCGGATCAGCGCCTCCGCGGAACCGAATCGGAGCGGCAACTCGACCTGATCGTCACCGATAATCCCACGTTCATACAATTCCATGGCGGCCGCCAGGGTCGCTCCCATCGAGATGGGATCCATGCCGAGATCGTTACACATCCAGTTGGCCTTGATCACCGCATCGAGGTCTCCGATTCCCGTATCCGCTCCCATGGCCCAGGCATTTTCATATTCCGGGCCTTCACCGGCCAGGTTCCAATTGCGTGGATGCATATTGACCAGGTATTTATTCGCTCCGTCGTCGAGCCTCGTGACACGACCGCAGGCGATCGTGCACGCGTAACAGGCCTTGTTGGTAACCAGGCGTGTGTCGCGAATGCCGTTGCCGTTCAGGTTCTCGTAGTGTTCGAACTGACCTGCCTGGAAGTTGCGTGTCGGCAGGCCTCCATTTGCTTGTGTCAGGTCCATCGTTGCCGCCGTGCCCAATTCCGAGAAACCCTGCCGACCCGGGTCGTTGTGCATTGCCAGGCGGATCTTCCAAACCGCTTGATGGAATGCCCGGGGATCGGCTACTTGGACTTGCCCGGTACCGCGTACGGCGATGGCCTTCAGGTTTTTCGAACCCATGACCGTTCCAACACCGCTGCGTCCCGCCGCTCGGTGCTTGTCATTCATGATGCAGGCGAATCGAACGAGTCGCTCGCCCGCGGGCCCGATCGACGCGATTCGCAGGTCCGGCACGCCCGCGTCCCGTCTCAGTTGGTCCTCGGTATCGAACACGCCAAGCCCCCAGAGAGTCGCGGCGTCGCGCAACTCGACCAGGTCGTCGTAGATATAAAGGTAACAGGGGTGGTCCGACTTGCCCTCGAGTATCAACAGATCGTAACCGGCCAGTTTGAGTTCGGGGCCCCAGTGCCCGCCGGAATTTGAGGTCGTGATGGCCCCGGTCAGGGCGCCCTTGGTGACCACCATGTACCGTGCTCCGCAGGGGACGGGAGTTCCGGTCAGCGGTCCGGCGGCGAAAATCAGCTTGTTGTCTGGTGAAAGCGGATCGACGGTCGGGTCGACCTCGTCAAGCAGATAGCGCGCGGCCAATCCACGTCCGCCCAGGAATTGTCTCTGCCACTCGATGGGAATCGATTCGACGGTGATCCGCTGTTGTGACAGATCTACACGGAGCACTTTTCCTTGCCGATCAGTCATGCGTTCCCTCCATTCCCGGTATCTTCCACGGCGGCCAGTCGGCTGCTCTGAACGTCGTCGGCCCACGAAGAAAACCACGGGCCGTGTGTTTCTGTCGCCTCGAAGAGGATCGCGTCGGTCGGGCAACTCGCGACGCAGGCCGGTTGTCCGTGGCAGAGGTTGCATTTCGACGCTCGACCGCCGGCCGGCCCGTTCGATGAACTGCCGGAACTCGACCCGCCGCTTGCGGACGGTGCGGGTAACGTGAACACCGTTCCGAACGGACAGGCCAGCGTACAGAGGTGGCAATCGATACAGAGCGAATCAATGACCAGTTTCGCGCCGGTCGACTCGTCAACCGTAATGGCATTGACGGGGCAGGCGGTCAGACACCACGCCTCGTGGCACTGCAGACACGTGTACGGCGCGAAGCTCGCTTCCTCGTCAAAGACGTGCACACGGATCAAACTCCGAGACGGTTGAAAGGTACCGGTTTGGACCCAAGAACAGGCCAGCTCACATTGCCGGCAACCGGTGCACAGGGAGGGTACAATCTTCAGCATTCGGTGCATCCCGCCAACTCCTTTCTTTGTCGCGTGCCACGGCTCTTTGCCGCCTGCCACGGCTCTTTGCCGCCTGCCACGGCTCTTTGCCGCCTGCCACGGCGCGCCGTCGTTCGGCCGGTCATTTGTCCGGCGAAGCTCCCGATGAACCTACCAGCGCACGGCGGTCATTCGTCATCCGGGAATGACGATGCGAGTTCCCAATCATGTTCTTCATCTTAATGGGTATTCCCTCGACGGTGCAGTCCCAATTCATCGCCTTCTCCCCACTTGCCCCGTTCGCGCGTCGCAAGAAATGACACGATTTCTATCGTCTACGATTGAGGGCCGTGAGATCGGTCACGTAGTGTTCGGCCACTTCCCGGCTGATGTGCCCCGCCTGGAACAGGCGGCGAATGGACTCATCTAATGTGATCATCCCGTCCGCTCGTCCGGTAAGGATGCAGTTGTCGATGGTCTCGATCTTGCTGAACCGAATGGCCGTCGAAATGGGCGTGTTGTTGAAGAGTATTTCGAGTGCCAATTCGCGTTTCAGTTCCACATCAATACTGGGCAACAGGTGTTGGCTGACGACTGCCCGCAGGCTCATCGCGAGTTGCGCGCGGATTTCGTGTTGCACGGTCTGGGGGAAGAGGTCGACGAATCGAGAGATGGCCCCTTTGGCGTCGCGCGTGTGCAGAGTGGACAGGACGAGGTGCCCCGTTTCGGCCGCCGACAGCGCAATTTGCGCAGTTTCACGGTCACGAATCTCTCCGACGAGTATCACGTCCGGGTCCTGTCGGAGCCCGAACTTCAATCCGTCGGCGAACGAGCCGACATCGACGTTGACTTCCCGTTGCGTCACAACCGATTCCGCTATGCGCGGAAACAGGTACTCGACCGGTTCTTCAATCGTAATAATGCGATAGCCACCGGCCTGATTAAACCGGTTGACCAACATTGCCAATGTCGTCGTCTTGCCGGACCCGGTCACTCCGGAGACGAGGACGAGCCCGTTTCGAAAGGCTGTCAGGCGCTCGGCCAGAGCTTCGGGAAAGCCGGCCCATTGCAAATCAGGGATGACATCGGGAATGACCCGAAAACAGGCGCCGATGTTCTTGCCGTTCAAGAAGTAATTCGCTCGAAACCGTCGCGAGACGCCCTCGATCGTTGCCTCCAGTGAAAAATCGGTATTCCGATCCAATTCAAACTGTTCGCGGTACGGCCGTGGGCATGCCGGTAAGAGGACGGTCTGCAAGGGCTCGTGCTCCAGCACAGGACCGGCGATCGGTTTCAACAGACCGTGAACGCGCAGGACCGGCGGATGCCCCACGACCAGGTGAAGGTCCGAAGCGCCGCGGTTGATCGCCTCTCGAAGCCACTCGATCAACTCGGTCGTACAATGAGTCATTTCCTGATCCATTCTGCCAACCGATCGTTCACGTGTGAGTCAATTCGATGCCCATCGGGCATGGAGATCGTGGCCCATTATAGCCGATCAGCCGGGGACGGATTGCTCGAGCGAGTTTGCCGGCCGTTATTTAGCGGGTAATGGACGGAAGACGGTGAACGCCCCGTTGCCGACCGGTATCACTCGTGAAGGCCGCCGGCCGGACGCTGCCGGCGTCAGTCTGATCGGTGCCGACCTGTTCGGCGGCGGCTCCTTCGGGGGTCGGCCGTTCGACGGCCGGCGTCGGCCGAGTCGTGGCCGGTTGTTCCATTTCCTGGGGATAGGGTCCGAGGCTGAGCGACCTTGGCCGGCAGATGCGATAGTCCATGGAGCGAGGGGTAAAGTGTCGAGAGCGTTCGAGGGCGTCCCGATAGGATTTCGATGACCAGGGTCCTTCGGCCAGGGAAACACCATCGAATTCAAGCAGTGATCCCTTAGCCAGGTGCACGTCCCTGATGGCCAGCATATGGTCGACCAACGAGCGGTAATACGCGATATTCGAGTCGGCCAGTCGCTGTTCCGCCCGAAGAAGCACGTCCAGTTGTTCGAAGCCGACGTCAAATCGGGCTCGCAATGCCTGCACTTCGTAATACGCGGCCACTCCTCGATTCAGATTCGTTTTCATCAGCTGGTATGCCCGGTCCATGCTGCGAATGGCGTCGCTCAATTCATGCGAGATCGTATATTCCTGTTCGCGAATCACGGCCCGTTCTCGTGCAAGACGCAGTTCGGCATTTCGCATAGCGGTAAACTCGCGGCGGAAGCCGATCGGCATGTTCAGTTGGAGACCGAGTTGCCATTCCTGGTAGTCGCCGGTCGTCAGATTCTCATAGGCGTTTTCGAAACCCGTCGGGCCCCTCGGGCCGATCAGGTCATCGCCCAATCCACGCCAACGATAGAGAGCGACGGCATCCAATCGAGGTTTGAGGTAGTTGCGAGCGGCGATCAATTCCAGCTCTCGCTGCTTGATCCGCCACTTCTGTCTGCGCAACTCCACGCGCCGCAACATGCCCTCGGTCACCACATCCTCCCACGGAAACACGACTTTCGCGGCCGACGGTTCGGTGGCCGGTCGAATCAACTTGGGGCCATTGGCCGGCAAGCCCAACAGGTACCTGAGACGTTCTTCGCGCGAGTAGAGCGTGCTCAACGCACCTTCGACAGCCGCCTGGAAACTGAAGTACTGGCTTCGTAGCTGAGCCTCGTTTTCCGGCGTCCCGCCGCGCAGGCCGATCCGGTACCGTTCCGCGATGTTGCGCCACGTCACGAGCGCACTGTCTCGACCCTTGATCTTGGCCTCCAGGTCGCGGTAGCCGAAGTAGAGGTCCCAGTAGGCCGTTTCCACATCACGCACCAGGTTCGTGACGTTCGCCTCGAAGTCCGCCAGCGAAATGTCCGTGTTGATTCGGGCAAGCAAAACACCGTTGGCGCCGCCAGCAGACGAATTGGGGCCGGCAATGCGGTTGAAATCGACTCCGGCGCCCTGGAGCAGCGGTTGGCGAAACTCGGCTTCGTAATCGACGTCGTAGATGCTGTTGAATTTCAGCGACGGGTTGACCACTTCCGATCGCGTGTAATTGATGTGATTGCGGAGGGAGAATTTCGCGCCCGTGGCCGTGGTCTTCGCCAGTTCCATCACGTAGGCGGCGTCGAGTTGTTGGAAGACGGGAGTGAAAAGCCCGTTAAACGTCTGGTTCACCGGTCGATCGCGTTTGTTCCAGAAGATACTGGACGACAGTTGAGCGTCAAAGGCGCTCAGAGCCGCTTCCACACTCGAGCCGGGATTGGACTCCATCAAGGCCGGATCGAAGATGGTCGGCGCGCCGGCCGCCCCAGCAACCACCGTTCCACCGATGTTGCGAATGACCCGGCTGTTGCTCATCGCCACGCGCACGCATTCGGCCAATGTCAGGTTCCAAGCCTCCTGGTCCTTGGGGTTTTCGATCACCCGAGGTCGCGCCGCCTGAGCCACCTGCGGCTCGACGACCGTATCGACATCCGGGTATTCGATCTCGGTCATATATTCCTGGTAAGGACCCACCTGGTGGTCCGGGATGGGACTCTTCGCCTGGTGGAGCGGACAGCCGCTGAGCCCGATCAGAAGGGCCGCGGAGAGAATCCAAGAGAGCCGTTGATGAACCATGTTCTTGCTGAGCGGCGAGGGTGTGGGTTGCGTGGCGGGTCGGCACGTGTTGTCCATCCGGTGTTGAAACCGCGACGGTCTGTCCATATGTGGTATCGACGGTAGATACCGCAGATCTGGAGTGATTCGTGCAGTCGGGACACGTGTCAAAAACCCGCCCTGCCCGCAAAGTCCGCCTGATCGATTGAGAGACGTCGAAAAAACGGGTCGTACCGGTTATCAGGGCAAACGAAGACAGGAGACTCGCGTCGAACTCAGGCGACCTTAGGTACAGGCGGCTCACCAGTACCCGGCATTGTGACTTCGTGCGGCATCTCGCAGGGGCGTGCTTTGGATTTTCGCGCACGCCTGGACCCGGCATGGTGAACGCGTACGGGCACTGCTCAACGAGCACTCGCGTTCAGGGAAAGATGAAAATGAAACTCAGCGCCGACAACGCCTGGACGAACGCCGCATCGCGCTGCAAGGGCGGTCGCTGCCGCAGCGCCGGCGTTCGGCTGCCCGGTCGGAAGTACCCCAACGCACTGATCGCCGGTCGAGGCGGATTGACCGTCGCCGCGTAGGGCAGCACGGGAAATGTCAAGAAGAACCGGGTACCGGAGACCAGAGGTTGAAAGAGAGGAGCATGCGATTGGCCATACCGCTCCAATACCGCGTCCTCAAAGTAAAGCGGTCGATGCCTCAATTCGGACGCCGCCCAATGGAACTCGGTCAGTGTCCAATCACCCTGGCGAAAAGTCGTCTCCCGGTTTTCCAGCTCATTAAAGAACCCTTGTGATGCATCGGGCGGCAGGAGACCGTCAATGACCTGTGTGTCGGGAAGGTCCTCGGATAGAGGTCCTATTCCCTTGCGAATCAATGCCTCGGGGGGGACCGTCAATAGCTGTCGGGCGGTGCGGTCCGGCACGGCCGGGCGTTGCCCTTGAGCGGCCTGGGCGGGTACGATGCGCAACGGTGTGGCGGGTAACGGTGGGGGCGGCTCGGCAGGAGTCTGTGCCCATCCGGGCGTCGATACGAACAGCAGGCATGCGAGCGGCAGGAATACGTTCCGTACGGTCATGTTCGAGCCTTCAGTCGACGGTCATTGGTCCGGTTCGAGAGTCTTCGTGGGATGATCGGTCGGGCGCCCCAATCGCGGGGAAACCGGGGCTGGGGCCTGCCCCCAGGGGTCCGGTCAGGCAACTCAACCAGACGAATTCACCCAACGAATTCGCGCGGTTCGACGTTCGAGCCTGCTCACTATTGGCTTCGTTTCGTCCCGTGCTCGCCCTCTGCTGGACTCATAATCGGCTTGCCCAGAGGGTTTGCCTACCCGCTACGTTCGGCAAGACCCTCCGGGATCCGTCACCTGCCGGGTCTCGCGTTTTCGGTCAAACCGCACCGATTTACCGTATCACGGACCTTGACGCACCGGCACATAGCTGCCAAGAATCAAGATCTAATGCCGAATCCACTTGGGTAGATGTTAATCTGGCTGTGGTGTCCGGCTTTCGAGACGAGCCCTTAAGACCTAACCCAGCCCGCGTGCCTGGCCAGTGGATTCACAATGCCCCAACCAAGCGAAACAGCACCGGGCGACTCCGAGCGAGGTTCGTCCCTTCCCGATGCGGACGAGGCGTCCGGAGCCGACGAGGCGTCCGGAGTTGTTGAGGGTGATCCGATTCCAGCTCTGGAGACGTACGTTACCGAAGAGGGATCGGCCGAGCCGGGCGAATTGTCGACGGGCGAATTATCGACGGGGGAATTGTCGCCTGGCGTCGAGAACCCCAAGTGGGGTGGGTTACTGTGCGTTTGGATGGCGCTTGTCATCGTTTTTCAGGGGTTAATCTGGACGACGGGCGTTCGGGATTACGATCTGGCGGTAGCCATAGAGGAAGGGACGGCGCGGGTCGAAGAGCAGAGGCGCGGCGAGGATGAACCGGACGCGTTACGCAAGGACATTCAGCTCCAGCGCGATTCGACCACCTTCTGGACCGTGATCTGCGCGTTACGCGATTTTCTGATTGCACCCGTTTCTCTTGCTCTACGAGCCTGGTTGGTAGCGGTTGTCTTTGGAGCGTTGGCTGCCATGACCGGTCGACCGGTCCGGTTCGGCGCCGCGATGACCGAGTGTGTGGTATGGCAGGGTGTTTGGGTATTGAGTGTAGCGGTTCAGGCCATTTTGATGATTGTGTTGAGGAAATCGCATGTTGACACGTCGCTCCTTCTTCTTCTGCCGCCGACCGAGTGGGATGCCGGTCGTTATGTGATGGTTCAGCAGATCGACTTGTTTGCGTTGGTCGGCTGGTTGGGTCTTGCTTGGGGAGCCTGTAGTCGTCGGCAGGCGAATCTGCTGGTGGCACTGATAACCTGTTTCATTCTGGCAGCGATCGAGATGTCGATCATGTCGAGCGGTGCGTTAATGATCAATCTTGGAATCCGAGCATCGTTGATGCCGCAATAGGTGACCGGGGATCGGCCCGACGAAGGGCCCGCCGATTGGGATCGAGCGGCACGGCAACGAATCGAGGGTTGGCTGAGGAACGTTGGGCGACTAACAGGCGACTAACAGACGATCCGTGCGGGCGCACGGTACAATACGACAGGACCGGTCATGGCCAGGACAGGGCGCCATGGCCGTTTCGCGCAAACGGGGACGAAGGTTATGACTAAAACGGTTCGACGTATTTTGATTATCGGGTCCCTGTTGGCCCTGGTGGTGACCGTCGTGGTCGTCATCAGTTTGCGGCGCGACGCCGATGCACTGGGCGTCGACTGGCGCATCAAGAAGCAGTTGCCGACCAAGGAGGTGGAGGTTGAGCCGCCGACACTTCGAAACATCGTGCAGACGGTCACGGCTCCCGGCACGATCGAGCTGATCGAAGAAGCCAAGATAGCGTCGCAAGTGGTTGGTCAGGTGACGAACGTAAATGTCGAAAAAGGAGACACGGTCAAGAAAGGAGATTTGTTGGTCAAGTTGGACGATGAAGACGCGCTGGCTCGTCTCGCCTCGACCGATGCGCGCATCGACCGGCTCAAGGCGGGCATTCAGCTGGCCGATGCGGATCTGAAAAAAGCACTTCGAGATTCGGCCGGATACGAGAAGCTGTCTCAGCGAGGTTTTTCGACGCCCACGGAAGTGTTGGACGGAAAGACAACGGTTGAGAAGATGCAGGCGGCATTGGAGATGAGTCGCCAGGAGCTAAAGGAGAGCTACGCGACCAAGCGGAGCAGTGAGCAATTGCTGGAATGGACCGAGATTCGCGCTCCGATCGACGGCACGGTCATTGAACTGGATGTTGAGGTTGGCGAAGTAGTGATTGCCGGTACGACGAACCTGCCTGGAACGGTCTTGCTGACCATCGGCAATATGAACCAGATGCGCGTGCGCGCTGACGTCGATGAAATGGACGTTGGCCTGGTGCGCCCGGACCAGGAGGCCAAAATCTACTTGCAGGCCGACCAGGCCGACCCGGTGCCAGGCACGGTCGACCTGATCTCGCCCAAAGGGACGAGAGCGGCCGAGGTGGTCAGTTTCGAGACGCTGATCACCGTGGATGGACAGCACGATTCGATTCGGCCGGAGATGACGGCGACCGTTGAGATCGCGGTGAAGACGGCAAATGATGCGGTCAGCGTGCCGGTCCAGGCGGTGGTTCATCGCCGGATGAAGGATCTGCCCGATACCGATCTTTTTCACGACTGGATTGCCAGCCAGCCGGCGACTCCAGCGGAGAAAGGTCGTGACGTCGAGACGCGATACGTCAAGGTGGTCTTCATCATGCGCGACGGAATCGCGCGCGCTCAGCCGGTCGAGACGGGCATCAGCGACCCGGAATTCATCGAGATACTCGCCGGCGTCAGCCTGCAGGACAAGATTATCTACGGGCCGTTTCGTGCACTGGACGAGATGACCGACGGCCAGCCGGTGAAGCTGGCCGAACCGAAGAAGCGTTCAGGGTCTGCACCGTCGCCCACATCGAAGAAACGCACTCCGGCCGCACGGATAAGAAGGAAGTCCGGCAGATGACGTCTGACGAAACACTGATTCGCCTCCGAGGAATCACTCGGGAGTATCATATGGGCGCCGAGATCGTGCGGGCTCTGCGCGGCGTGGATCTTGAGATCCGCCCCAACGAGATGGTCGCGATCATGGGCTCTTCCGGTTCGGGCAAGTCGACTATGCTGAACATCCTCGGGCTGCTTGACGTCCCGACGGCCGGTCAGTACTGGTTGGACGGACAGGATGTCGCTCAGCTGTCCCAGTCGGCCCTGGCCCGTGTGAGGGGCCGGCGGATTGGGTTTGTGTTTCAGACGTTTGAGCTTCTTCCTCGCCAGACCGCAGTCCGAAACGTTGAATTACCCCTGATTTATTCCGGTGCTGCTCGGCGCAAAAAACGGGCGGTCGAGGCTTTGGAGAGGGTCGGGCTGGGAGATCGGATGAAGCATCGTCCCAACCAGATGTCGGGTGGCCAACGCCAGCGAGTTGCCATTGCTCGTGCCTTGGTGCAGCGTCCAGCGATCCTGTTGGCCGATGAACCGACGGGGAACTTGGACAGCAAGACGAGCGAAGAGATTCTGACGTTATTCGAAGACTTGCATCGTGAAGGGCAGACGATTGTCATCGTGACCCACGAACGTGATGTGGCCGACCGATGCCGCCGAATCGTACGACTCAAGGACGGTGCTGTCGATTCTGATCGTCTCGTCGGTTCGTCCAGTGATTCATAATGTTCGTACTTGTTTTTCAACGGAAAGAGCGACGGCCCCATGCTGTTTTTTGCGAACGCCTTTAACGCTCTGGAGCAACTCGTAACGCACAAGATGCGGTCTCTGCTCACGATCCTCGCGATCGTGATCGCCGTGACCGCCACCATTACGGTCGTGAGTGTCGTTCAGGGATTCACCCGTTATGTGTCCGAGTTCCTTGAAGGATTGGGAACCAATGCGGTCTTCGTGGCTCCCCAACGGCCAGTCGGTGACGCGGGCAAGTCACTTGGACGCGTCGAGCTCAATGAGGCCGACATGCTGGCCATTGAGGCTCATTGCAGCGCGCTGGCGCGAGTATCACCGCTCATTCCGCGAAACGGCGCCCGCCTGCGGTACGGGACCGACGAGATTACCGTGAATATTGAAGGTGTCTCTCCCTCGTATCACACGATTCGAAATTTTCCGGTTGACCACGGGCGCCCGTTCGCGTTGCCGCACGTCGAGCAGTCGCAGCAGGTTTGTATTCTGGGGCGTGAGGTCCTGCGCAAGTTCAACATTGATGAGGGTATTGTCGGCACGAACATGTTGCTCGACGGGCGCCGCTTTCGGGTGATTGGGATTCTCGAATCCAAAGGGAGTTTCTTCGGGCAGAGTCTCGACGATGTCGTTCTGATCCCTTACACGACGGCCCTGAAAATGTACCCCGTGTTTCGACGCACCATGGTCGTCGCCGCTCAGGCCGTGTCGGCCGAAACGGTGCCCGAAGCAAAGGCACAGGTCACCAATCTGCTGCGTCGGCGTCATGGACTCGAGGCCTATCAGCCGGACGATTTCATTGTTCAGACACAGGGTGAAATCCTTGCGGCCTTCAACAATGTCGGGAATATTGCCGTTTCCGTGCTGGCGGGAATCGTAGGGATTTCGTTGCTGGTCGGCGGGATCGGAATCATGAATGTGATGCTGGTCAGTGTCACCGAACGAACGCGCGAAATCGGACTCCGAAAAGCGGTCGGCGCCCGTCGCAGGGATATCCTTCTGCAATTCCTGACCGAAGCGATGACGCTCAGCCTGATCGGCGGAGGTCTGGGGATCGCGCTCGGCTATTCGCTCAGCTCACTGGCCAGTTTGCATCCCCGAATGGTCGATGTGGTCGTGCCGTTCTGGGCCGTGCTGTTGGGGTTCGGCATTTCGGCGGGGACAGGCGTCGTTTTCGGCATTATCCCGGCCCTGAAAGCGGCCTTGCTGAATCCGATTGATGCCTTGCGACACGAATAAAGTTGCATGTGTCGTCGTGAATCTTCCGTCTGAATGCTTTTTCAACGTGAAGGGCGCGCAGGACGGGAGGGGTCTGTAACGAGGGGGACTCTGAAGCGGCTGCATGATCACCGTGCCTATTGAAGTGACTCATCGTTTTTCATCGTTGCCGCTTGCGTCCTGAGGACTTGATTGATCGGTTGATTGACATGTCATGTGCGCTTATCGGGCAATCGGTCGATGAACTCGAAACGCCCGTTCTTTGCCTCGACCTGGATCGCTTGGAGGCAAATATCCAACAGGTCGCTCGGGAGTGCGATCATGCGGGAAAGGGTTGGCGCCCGCATGTGAAATGCCACAAGTCGACAGAAATCGCCCGCCGACAGATGGCGGCCGGCGCGATTGGCATGACCTGTGCTCGGCTCGACGAGGCCGAAGCGATGGCCGGCGGTGGGGTCGGAGACATCTTGCTTGCCAACTATGTCGTGGGCCCCGCCAAAATCGCTCGGCTCATCGCCTTGCGCCGTAAGAGTAATGTCATGGTCTGCATGGACCATGTCGACCAACTCGCACCACTCGGACAGGCGATGGCAGGGGAATCGCAACCGTTGCGAGTCTTGTTGGAAGTTGATATTGGGATGCGGCGAGCAGGCCTGGCGAGCTGTTCGGCGACGATTGAGTTGGCTCGAAGGGTCACCGCTACTCCCGGCCTGGAACTGGCCGGAGTGATGGGTTACGAAGGGCATCTGCTGACGATCAGTGACAGCCTGAAGAAGACGGACGCGATTCGCGCAGCTCTTGATCAGTTAGTGGAGCACCGGCTCGCCTTGGAAGCGAATGGAATGGACTGCCGGATTGTCTCGTGCGGCGGGACCGGGTCGTACCGTTATGGTATCGAGCACCCCGGGATTACCGAAGTGCAGGCAGGCGGAGCCGTCCTGATGGACCGATTCTATCGCGAGCAATGCAACGTGTCGGATTTGCAGCAGGCACTGACGATCGTGGCAACCGTGACCGGGCGTCCGGCCGCCGATCGTGCCATTACGGATGCCGGGCGCAAGACGATGGATGTGCAGATCGCCGTGCCGCAGACCGTTGATTGTGCGGGCGTCGAAATCGACTACCTATCGGCCGAACACGGCGTGTTACGTATTGCAAGGGATGGTCGTCAGCCGGCCGTTGGAGACCGGTTGGCTTTTATACCGGGCTACGCGGACTTCACGACCTATCTGCACAGTGCGTTTGTCGTCACGCGACAACAGCAGGTCGTCGCCGTCTGGCCTATCCACGGCCATTCACGGCCTTGGCCGTGAACGGCTACCATGTAAGTTAGT
>CAYNDU010000071.1:0-14662 GCA_964395615.1 uncultured Pirellulaceae bacterium
AAGGGCCGACGCAGTCGAAAGACTCCAAGGCAAACGACCTCGACTCGTTCAGGACCTGCGTCGCGTGTTGGACGACCGGGCGGTCGATGCAATCTGCATTGCGACTCCCGATCACTGGCACGGTCTGGCCACTGTCTGGGGCTGCCAGGCCGGCAAGCACGTCTACGTCGAGAAACCGATCTCTCACACTCCTTGGGAAGGTAGAAAGATGGTCGAGGCGGCGCGAAAGTACAATCGAGTTGTGCAGGCGGGTACTCAGAGTCGAAGTGCCCCCTATATCTTCAAGGCGAAAGCGTATATTGACAGTGGCCGACTCGGCAAGATCCACATGTGTCGCGTTTACGACCAGAAGAACTGGGGCAACGTCAAGCCGGTCCCCGACGGCCCGACTCCGGCGGGTCTGAATTGGGACCTGTGGAACGGTCCCGCTCCGCAACATGCCTACAACTTCAATTATTGGGAGCATTGGAACCACTTCTGGCACTACTCAGGTGGCGACATTATCAACGATAGCATTCACCAGATCGATCTGGCACGCTGGTTGACCAACAAGGTCTATCCCAAGTCGGTCTATTCCACTGGCGGCCGGTGGGCAGAAGACGGCGCCTTCGAGACACCCGACACGCAAGTCGTCGCCTACGAATTCGATGACATGGTCATGCTGTTTGAAATGACATTGAACACTCCCTATATGATCCTCGCAGACCAGCAACTACGAGATGGCGATCTATTTCCGCACTGGCCGCAGAATGCATCGCGTATCGAACTATTTGGAACCAAGGGCATGATGGTGCTCGGTCGACATGGCATGGGATGGCAGGTGTTTGGTCGTCCAAAGAGTCGCCGGCCGGTCGTCGTCGCTCAAGAATATGGACGGTGGAGCGACGATGCACACAAGGATGATTTCGTTGACGCAATTCGATCCGGGCGCAAGCCACACGCAGACATTGAGGAAGCGCATTTGAGCACGCTTTATTCCCAATATGGCAATATCAGCCTGCGCCTGGGTTCGCAGAAGCTGGTTGTGGACTCGGAAACGGAGCGGTTCCGAAACAGCGTCAAGGGGAACGCATTGTTAAAGCGAGAGTACCGAGCCCCCTACGCAATCCCCGAACAGGTGTGACGACTGGGTGACGGGCCCATTCCGCCCGTACAGATTTCGGAGATTGCGATATCGAACTTATCGGTGGCACCGGATCACACAGTTCATACGAAAGACTGGTTATCATAATCGAACTGGATCACCTTATTCTCTCGGTGAGAGAGGATGCCCATTGAAAGGGGCGCTTGCACTCGCAAAGCGATATCGATGGAACAAGCAGGTTGTTGCCGAGTCCTCACGCAGTCCAGAAAATTCTTCCAAAGTTTGGCCGTGTCCCCCATGCCCTTCAGTGGCAACGTGACGTCGGTCTGTTTGCGACTTCCCCCGGCAAAGGAGACGACCCGAATTCCGTCGCTCTTCGTCCCGATCATCGGCCACGAGATAATTCCCTCGGTACCGCGAATCACGGTGTCCATCGGGACGTGGTTCGAAAGTGTGCTCACCAGGATAACACTTGGCCCGTCAGGATAATCGGCAATGATATTGCATTGATCGGGCACTTCGCGGTTGTACTGAAACGTCCCGCCTCCGCCGAAGACACGCTCGGGAAAATCAAGCCCGAGAATGGCGAAGACGGGCGTGTAGGAGTGGACAAGCAGATCGGTGGCCGGGCCACCTGCGTAGTCCCAGAAGAGTCGCCACTGGAAGAACCGCGAGATGCTGAAGGGGACTTTCGGCGAGTCGCCCAGAAATCGTTCCCAATTGAGATCGGGGCCCGGTTTTGCGTGAGGATCCGGAATCCTCATCCGCTCACCCCAGTCGCCCCGTCGCATATAGGCGCATTGAACATGGACCGGTTTGCCGATCGCCCCGTCGGCGATCATCTTGCGAATCGCGGGATAGTTGTCGTCGGCCATGTACTGCGTACCGACTTGAACGAGCCGATCGTTTTTCTTCGCCGCCGCATCGACCTGCTTCGCCAGTTCGAATTGATTCCAGTGAGTCAGCGGCTTTTCGCAGTAAACGTCCTTATGCGCATTCAGCGCGTCAATCGCCTGCGACGCGTGATGTGCGTCGGGCGTGGCGATACAGACGACATCCACATTGGGGTCGTCAAGCAACCGTTCATGCTCGTCATACATTTTCGCATTGCCCAACCGTTGGCTGGCGGCTACGAGTCGTGGACGATAGACATCACAGACGGCGACGGGCTGAACAACGCCCTGGTCTTGAAATTTCTTGACGATTTGCTGGTGTGCCCCGCTTCGACCGCCCACGCCAATGAAACCTATGCCAATTCGATCATTGGCTCCCTTCGCCGTCTCTGCGATCACGTAGGGAGCGGGAAAGGTCGCGGCGGCAATGGCGCCTGCGCCCACCGACGACTTAAGAAACGATCGGCGGTTTGCCGTCTCTTGCTGGATCATGAAGTTCTCTCCTGAATTCACGGCGATCGATTGAGGGGCTCGTTCTTCGACTACAGTCGGGACGTCCTATTTGAAGTTATCGGGCTATTTCTTCTTCTTGGGTCTCGCTTGCTTCTTTTTCGAATGACTTATGGCCGGACGGGGGACCCGATCGGTCGGACCACGGAAAACATACGGTTTCCAAAGGTCTCTCGCCTTCTCCCATTCTTCCAGTGACCGGGTGGGATACCAGGCCGGCCACCCGTGTGTATTAAAGTCGTATTTGTCGGCATTGGCTTTCACCCACGCGTCGACGGTCGTCAGGGGACACTTCTCCGGAAAGACATTTCGAGCACGAAACGCGTCTGCGACACCCTGGTCGTCAATAACCTCTTTACGCCACTGATCAAGTGCGGTCAGAAGATCGTTTCTGACCAGGGCATACGCGGGATCGCCCGCGATGTTGTGAACTTCATGAGGATCGTCTCGCAGGTCGTAAAGCTCGATCTTCGGCTTGTGCGGCGCAAAGAACGCGGCCTGTTCGGGCGTCAGTTGGCCCTTGAGGTTCATGACGCTCATCTCTGCCAGCATCGGGTAGGCACCTTCCTTGTAGCGGTTGTACTGAAGATAGGGCCGCTCGGGCATCAGGTTCAGAATCAGCTTGAAATCAAGGGACCGGATGGCCCGCATCGAATCATGTGTCTCGTCCATTTTATCGCGAGCCGCAAAGATGTACTTGCGCCGCTTGACTTCTTCGCCCATCAGGCTCTTTCCGTGCAAAGGAACGGGTGGCTTTACACCGGCCGCTTCCAATACGGTCGCGCAGATATCAATGGACATGACGAGAGCATCACTGACTTGTCCGGGCGCAACTCGGCCTGGCCAGCGCATGATCATCGGAATATGGATACCGCCGTCATAGAGAAACTGCTTGCCGCGGATGTGGCAACGCCCGTGATCCCCAATAAAGAAAACGATCGTGTTGTCGCGCAGACCCTCATCCTCTAGTCGCTGAAGCAAGGCGCCAACCTGGCGATCGACCAATTGCATCTGCTCTAGACCATTGGCCCAATCGCGGCGACAAAAAGGCGTGTCGGGATAGTAGGGAGGCAATTCGACGTCACGGGCATCGATGGGCCGTTCGGGATCGCGGTTCCATGATCGATGCGTTCCACCAAACGTGATTCGAGCGAAGAAAGGCTGTCCCTCTTTCCGCTCGGACCAATCACTCCCCATGAACAACTCGTCCTTGGTATTCGGCGTAAAATTGCAATCCGTTTTGTGGCTCATGAGTGCCGTAAAATATCCGGATTCCTGAAGCAGATGGGGAATCGGCTTGATACCGTGGGGCAAGGGTCGTTTGTTGGATTCTCGGTGCTGATTCGCTCGGAGGTAGTTTTGATGAAATCCGGTCATCATGGCCGAACGCGACGTCGAACAGACCGGGGCCGTCGTAAACGCCCAGCGATAGCGAATCCCCTCCGAAGCCAGTTGATCGACATGCGGCGTCTGAATACCCTTCGTGCCGTAACAAGACAGTTCGGGAGACCAGTCTTCAATCGTGATCCACAAGATATTCGGGCGGTCATCCGATCGCTCCGTAGCCGCCCGCACCGGCCGGACCAAGATCACTCCGGCCAGTACGAACCAGGCAAGTGTTTTCATCGTCGTCTTCATCAATGAGTTCTCCGATTTAGTTCCTGTCATCCGTCCATCGCCGAGCCACCGGCATCAACGGCCGTCAACCTGCGCTCGGCTTGATCGGTTTCGAGCGTCGCGGCGTGACGCCATTATAGGATAGATTTCCCGCTGTTGCCGTGGCCGAATCGTCGAACGACCGGCGTCTCTCACTCCAACTTCAGCATTCGCCGCATGAATTCAACTCCCATCGAGAAACGTGTCCAATGCCCGATCATCGTACGATCAAAACACGACCGTAACGACAACGGTCGTGGAATCGCATGGAACATGACGATTTCGATCGGTCGGGGATTCGCAGCGCTCCCCCCTTCCAAGTAACGTGTAGAATCACCGCCGCACGTCGACAAGCGTTCGACCAACGTGCGAACCAGCCAGCAGCCGGTCCACTTCCCCCGGCAACTCGTTCAAACGAACGGTCTCGCAGACCGTCGGCAGCGATTCCAGGGTCCATGGTCCGGCCAAACGATCCCAGATCGTTCGGCGGAGCGTCATGGGGCACCAGGCCGAATCCACTCCACGCAGCGTGATTCCCCGAAGAATGAAGGGGTAGACGCTCGTCGGCAGGTCAGCTCCGCCAACGACCCCGCAAACGGCCACGCAACCCTCGTTACCGATTTGCCGCAACAGCGACGCGAGCATTCCGCCACCAACTGTATCGACGGCACCTGCCCAACGCGCCGTGAGTAAGGGACGGGAACTCTCGTACATAACCTCCTCGCGGGTAATGATCTTCGATGCCCCCAAATCCCGTAACCAGTCGGCTCGCTCGGTCTTGCCACTGACCGCCACCACTTCATACCCGAGTTTGGCCAACAGCATCACGGCCAGGCTGCCGACCCCTCCGGTGGCACCGGTAACCAGAATCGGGCCCGTTTCCCTGGTAACTGAATGGCAAAGCAGCGCGTCGACACACAGGCCGGCCGTTAAACCGGCAGTGCCCAACATCATACTCGTGGCCGGCGACAGGGAATCGGGCAACGGCACGACCCAGGCCGAAGGAACACGTATGTACTCGGCCCAACCTCCCCATCGTTCGACACCCAGTTCGTAACTGGTGACCAACACCGAATCGCCCACATTCAGTCCATCCGCCGAGCTCCTCACGATCGTTCCCGATGCATCGATGCCGGGGACGTGCGGGAATTTGCGAGCCACGCCGGGATGCCCGGTCGCCCCCATTGCGTCTTTGTAGTTGACCGACGAGTAGGCCACTCGTATCAACACGTCGCCTGCCGGTAATTCATACAGGGGCCGAGACTCCACAGCAGACGATATTTCGTGCTTTCCGGCCTTTCTGACGAGAAAGCAACGCAAATCTTCGGGAAGTCCGGGTTGGCTTCCAGACGAGTCGTTGCGTTTTGACATGATGACGGCCGTTTCTTCTGGATCGGGCCGGCCGTCCCGTGCGACCGGCAAGTTGTATTCGAAGCCCGGCAAGAAAGAGGATTCGCCGGACACGAGTCGGTGACTCACCGGCGATCGGCTTCCATCTCCGCGTTACTCTTTCGCACTCTGATCCGGGCTCTTGCGTTACTACAGATTAACGTATGGCGCGCCGCACGTCATTAACCGACGCATCGCTCCCATGTCTCGCATCTGCGGCCGAGAGCCGTCGACTTACTCTTTTTCGGTTTCTCTTGGGTAGAGCAGACGGAATCTTCGTTTCTGTGATTCCGTCGGAACGTGGTCTTGATGGTCACGATCGCCGAAAAAGACGCTGCGGATCGCGTCGACGTATCCGAACCCGGCCAGACTGGAAGGCATGATAAAATGACCCTCGCCGAACTCGTTCCAGTTCGGCAACAGTACCATTCTTGACCCGATCGATGGCCGGGGCAAACTGGGCATGTAGGTCTCCCTGGTCCATTGCAGGAGTGCACGATAGTCGTCGATCGAGACCCAGCCGTCGCCGCCCTTGCCCCACGGCGACGGCTCCCAACCGACCGACACACTCGGCACGACCTCTATTCCGGCGGCCGTTGCTGCATCTCTTTGCGCCTCCATCATTTTCTGTTGACGTTGTGCATCGCCGGTAATCCACGTGTATGCGTAGCAGCCGTTGATTCCAACCGCCTTCATCTGCAATACCGACTCGCTTCTGGCGTACCGTTCTTCGCATATGATCACAACACCTGGAAAGCCCGCCTTGCGGCACGCTCGCCGCAATCCACGCACAGCCTCGGCGGCGCCTTCAACGCCACCGAAGTCTGTCAGGAAATTCGCAAGGTGGTAGATCGCCACAACGGGACGACCGTCGACCTTGAGATAGCGGGGATCCTTGAAGAAATACTCCAACCAATAGGGAATGATGTGGCGACGCCAGTCATCCGGATTCGTCCGGCCGGCGCCCGAATTCGTGTACATGATCGTAAACTTTTTGAACCGGCTGTACCGTGCATGGAACAGGCCGTCGCGAATGCCGTGTTCAAGCACACCGTTCTTGATCGGATGATCGACGGCGTCATTCGGGCGGTACCAGCAGTACTGCTCGAAATCGATACCATGTTCGACCTGCCACTTGATCTCCCAGTCAGCCACCTCCGAATTCCCTTCGTCGTACCAACCGAGGTACGGCTTTCGCCGATCGGCAAACGGCAAGACGTAATCCCAGCCGGCGTACGCATCGCCTTCCTTCCAAAGCGAGCAACTCTGTGTTCCAACAAGATAATCGTCCTGCAGGTTGACCGGCTCCGGCTCTGGCACGTAGTCGTCCGGAAGTTCGTTCCAAGGAGAGATGCGCACATCGTCCACCCACATCGTCGTATTTTTCGGCGCCGCGAACTGGACGGCCGTGAAACGCCCATCCGGATGTCCCCGCAGGAGATCTCCGGCCACTCGTTTCCCGTTCACCCAGCACTCGGCTCGCCCCGACCTTGGGTCAGCGACCAATCGGATTGCCCACCACAGGTCGGCTGAATACTCACGTATAAGCCGTTTGGCTGAGCCGATCGGTGGCAGATACGAAAGATGACCGTCGATCGTTCGGATCGAAGCGGTCCGGCCGTCCGATCCGAGCAAGTCAACGGACGCGCCGTTCTGTTTGTCGGTCAGCAGGATCCGACACTCCAGGACGATCTTCTGGTCACACTCCGAAAAGACTGTGCGGACTCTCGCTCCCCTGGCAAGGCGCAAGCTCTTTACATCCGGCTTGGCCGAGCACGCAAATTCCTCGACGCTCGCCATGCCCGCCGTTGACATACGCGTCCAATCATCGGGCAGCCTTCCGGTCGCGGAAGTTAAGAAGCTTTCATTGACGAGAAACCCCTTATGAACATACACAAGCGGCAGATAGAGACGGCCGACGCCTTCGCTGCCTGTCGTGATGAGCACTTCGTCCAGCGTCTGAACACCGTTCACAAAAGGAATATTGGAAGCGACGTGCCGGCCATCGATCGACATATCGACACTCCGCCGCGAGACGTCGATTTGCGCCCGAATGCCATATTCTCGACCGGCCTGGATTGTTGCGATTGGCTTCAAACTGCCGTCGGTCGCCTCGTAGCAAAGTCTCCCAGCGCGAATCGTCAGATTGACCGCCGCGTCATTCAGGTCACGTAGTTGCCAGGCCGCCCCGTCCAGAAGCGCCGGCATCATGAATCGGAACCCCCAGACAACCGATCCCTCCGACTGCCGGACAATCTGGTGCGAGATGGTGACGGGATGTCGAGTCGACGTGTCGGACAGTCGAAACCAGTCGACGTGAAATCCGAACTGATCGGGTAGGAATCCAGCCGGGCTCGCTTCCCACACGCCGCCGCGATCATCGGTTTGCCATCCGGAGAGCGGCACCTTCTTCTGCCAGGGGTACGCTCGAATCGCTCGAAAGCTACAGTTCAAGAGGTACCCGGTACGGACATCGCGCACCAGTGGCTTCCGACGGGCCTCGTGCGTCGGCGGCCAATCGATCGGCAAATAGCGGCGGCGAACGTCCTCGGCCTTGGGGTCGAGCAGGTGTTGCCGCCAGGGATTATGTTCGGGATTGGGTTTGGCGGAAGGGGCGCCGAGTGCGTCGCGCCAGTCATGCAGGATCTTCCGAAGCTCGACCGCCTTGCTCCGCAGGGGATACGCCATGTCGAACTGTTCCTCCAGCCCCTTGGCCAGGTTATACAGTTCGAGATGTCCGTCTTCGGCCGACTCGATCAACTTATAATTGCCCTGGCGGATTGCCATGCCGGGAAAATCATGATGGTAGTCGGGAAAATAAACGCACAGCGGTTTGTCTCGTCTAACACTCTTGCCCTCAAGGGCAGGCACAAGACTAACGCCATCGACAATCTGGTCCCTCGGCAAGGCAAAGCCGGCCATTTCGACAAATGTCGGCAGGAAGTCCGTGGAGATTACCGGCGCGTCGCAGACTGATGCCGGCGCGGTATGACCCGGCCACCTCACAATCATCGGCACACGAATACCACCTTCGTACAAGCCGCCCTTCTCACCGCGCAAGGGGCTGAGGTCCGTTATTCGCGCACCTCGGCCATCATCGAAACACCGCTGCACACCGCCATTGTCCGAGAAGAAGACGACAATCGTGTCATCGGCGATCCCGAGCCGATCAAGCGTCTCGAGGATCAAGCCGACCGAGTCATCCAGTGCCTCACACATCGCCGCGTAATGCGGGTGGATGCGGACCGGTTGCCGCTTCCATTTGGCCTCGTACTTGTCCGTCAGTTCACTGCGGGCTTCCAGCGGGATGTGTGGAACGTGGTGGCCGACGTAACAGAAGAACGGCCGGTCGGCATTCGATGCGACGAACTCAATGGCCTGCCGAGTGATCGGCCCAACTTCCTTACCGGGATTCCGGCTGGAGAATCGAACGATCTTTTCGTGAAACGCAGCTCCCAGAACCTCCTGCGCTCGGGCCGCGTCCGTATCGCCATCCATCCCTGCGACAAACGCCTTGGGAACATGGACCTTTCCCACGAGTCGCGAAGTGTATCCATGCATTGAGAGCAGGGCCCCCAGCGGACGGGAATTGACCGGACGGAATCCCCAGTTATCCGGCGGGACAACTCTTGCCCAAGGACGGTCATTGCCCGGAAACGGTACCTTGTAGAGACCCGTCCGTGCCGACGATTGACCCGACAGAATCATGCCCCGCGACGGCATGCAAACCGGGGCCGTATAGGCCGAGGTGAATCGTGTCCCGCCGGCCGCCAACGCGTCGATATTGGGCGTTTCGATGAACGAGTTGCCAAAACAACCCAGGTCGGACCAGCCCAGATCGTCGGCCAGAATGAAGACGATATTGGGCGGCGCCAGACGACGTGACGCGTCGGCACCCAGCGCCACGGCGCGAACGCAGGAAAAAACCATTGAACCGACGAATACGATTACCATCCACGTGCCCAGTTTTCGGACGGTCACCGCTGTATTGCATGCCGGCGTCCTATGACTCATCACAACGTCGTCCCTTCACCATACGATCGACAAAACAACACGGCGATCACGTGACTTTCAGCGTCCGGAGTCGCCTGTCCACGGTATTTCGATCGATCGATGAACTACCTTTCGATCCGAATAAAGGCTGACTTCACCAGGTGGTCAGCGATCAGGCGATGCCCATCCTGGTTGGGATGCATGCCATCCAGCAACAGTTCATCCGTCGAATGATCCGGCATTCGATCGTACGCTATGAACAGACCGTAAACGTCGACCAGTAGAACTTCTTTCTCCCGGGCAACCAACCGCACCGCCTCGGCGTAGTCTTTCAGCAGGACGTTGAATCCGTCCGTCCTGTCCGGCTCGTACGGAGGCTTGCCATAGAGCCCAAGCAGTTTGGGCGTCCAGCGCATCGGATTGGGAGTCATCAGAACGACACTGACCTCATCCTTCTGCAAAGTGTCGACGATCCATTCGACGTTTTCCTTAAAGCGTGCCAGGGACACTCGCGGTTCTTGGGCCGGCGGAGTCTTCCACACGTCGACGGCAGCGTCATTGATTCCAAACTGCACGATCACCCAAGACGGGTCGAGCGATAGAACGTCCTTCTGCATGCGTTTGCGGGCATCTTCCGTCGAGTTCGATCCGACACCGGCGTTCGTCACCGCCACATTGACGTTCGCCTTTCCGGAGAGATCGCGTTGCAACAAGTCAGCATACACGCGCAGCGTTCCGCGCGGCGCAGTGGTCGAATCTCCAAAAGCCACGACACGTGACCATGACCGGACAAAGTCCTCCTCCCGCAACTGCACGCGAAGATCGCCCTGCATCGTAGTGATCCATAGCACACCCGGCTGATGCTCGAAAACATGTGAATACGCTACTCGACCGCCCTTGTTGCGAGCGATGACCTGTGGTGGCGACCAGGTGGCGCCATCGTCATCGGACAAGCTCAGCGATATCTCCTCCCGCCGCACGAAACCGGCATTCGGAATCGCATTCCAGAGAAGTACGAGCCGGCCACTGGCCAAACGTTTCAACTTTCCCGGGGCTCCGACCGACCGAATCCGCGACGGCTTCGGATCCGACCAGGTCCGCCCCTGGTCGGCTGACGAAGACTCGTAGAAGAAACCGTGGTAACTGCGCAGCAGCAGCCAGATCCGCCCGTCACCCAACTGTTCCAAGGTTCCTTCGATTGCACCGGCGTGGTCCCCACGTCCGCCGATATCGAGCGTCCTCATTTTCCGCCACGTCTTTCCCTCGTCGCTGGACACATAGGGTCTCGTGACGTGCCGCCCCTTGTCGTAATCAAGCTCCTGCCCCGAGACGATGATGGTACCGGTCCTGGTCTCGATCATATCCTGATTACACCCGCACCAACCTTCGTGCAGCAGTGTAAGATCGGTCCAGGTGCGTCCGTCATCGAGGCTGCGAATCGAATACGACGGAAGATGCATGTCCGACTTGGGCAGGTTCGTCTTCTTGTCCCACGAATACTTCAGAACGGCGTTGTTCGAGAAGATAAGAACAATGACGCCTCGGCGCGTGCGTAGCATCGTCAATTCCGGTCGAATGGAAAACCCCTGATCCGGTTTGAAGATCGGAAAGCACTCCCAAGACGTCCCATCATCGTGAGTGATGACTGCCTGAGAATCTCGAATGCCGAGGATACCGCCATCGCCCAGTCGCACAAATGGCCCTTGTGGAATGTTGGACAACGGCTCCACGTGGGGAGCCAGCTCCAAAGACGCCGGACCGTCCGCCAGGCACACCGGCAACACAATTGTCATTGCCAGTAGAGCCTGAGGAATCAGGAATAGGTGGTGTGCCCTCGGATTCATCATGTCGGTTCCCTTTCATGTACGTCGTCGCAATGCGTGGTGTCATCCTGACCAGAATTCCCCGGCCGGGAACCGGCCGTTGGCCGGCTATCGGCACGAACGGTTCTGGTGGTCCTCGACGATCGGCGACATCACCATCTTACCAGCCCATGACGCGGCCCGTTGGGCCGGGCCGGGCAAGCAAACGGGCCACGACACGCGGATCCAACCGTCTCAGCGGTTCCCGCGGAGCGCCCTGACCACGGGGCGACATTCGGGCGATGAAACTGCTCAGATTCACGCAGGGCTCCTGCCCGACCTCGTCTCAGGGCTCGACGAGATGTCACCTCCCGAGAAACCTGACCTTGAGCAGTGGCACACGTATTCGAGATTCCTGTCCCCGGCACGGCGTCAACAACGTCTCGCGGCAACTGAATCACGGATTGCCACTCCTTGTTATTGACCCTTCCTTGGGGTAGTGATGGAATGGAGATGAATGAGCGAGTAGATCGAGGACCATCTACCGTTGATGTGTTGGGTGCGCGCCGGTCGGCCGGCGGTTCCCGAAAAGCGATTCGTTCTTGTCCTGGACAACGACACCTTGGTGAGGAACATCCCATGATCGCCCATCTGGCAAAACTCGGCCTCTTTCTCCTTGGAGTGGTTTCCGCATCGGGCGCGTCCTGGAACATACTGTCCGGCGGCGAAATCCCCATTCCCATAGCCGATGCGAAGTGGATCACGGCCGCCGCACGCGGCGTCGATGAATCTGCGTCAACGTCGGTCCGGATCCCGGGCCTGCACGTCCGCCCGGGGGGTCGAACATCACTCGGTCCGCAGGAACCGATGCCCATCTTCCGCAAGTCTTTCAGACTCGACAACTCGGCCATTTCCAGCGCTCACGTGGCCATCTGCGGCCTTGGACACTTCGAATTGACCGTGAATGGCAAGAAGGTCGGAGACCACTTCCTCGACCCACCGTGGTCGGACTATGCCGACACCTGTTACTACGTCCAATTCGATGTTGCCGAACTGTTGAAGCCGGGTGAGAATGTGCTCGGCGTGATGCTGGGCAACGGCATGTACAATGTCCAAGGCGGACGATACACCAAGTTCATCGGGTCCTACGGACCGCCCAAGTGCACGGTCTGCCTGGTAATCTCGAGCGGTGATCGCAAGCAGGTAGTTTTCAGCGACGACACCTGGAAAACCGACGACGGACCGATCACGTTTAGCTGCATTTATGGCGGCGAAGACTACGACGCGCGCCGCGAACAAACTGGCTGGGACAAGCCGAAATTCAATGACGGCCGCTGGAAGCCGGCGAGAGTTGTCGATGGGCCGGGCGGCGAGTTGCGGCCCGCCGTTTCACCGCCGGTCAAAGTCATTCGCCACCTTGAGCCCGTCTCCGTCACGAAACTGAAAGACGGGCGATACGAGATCGACCTGGGCGAAAACCTCTCGGCACGCCCGGTGATTCGCGTAAAAGGGGCCGCGGGCAGTCGAGTGACCATTGAGACCGCGGAACGCCGCGGCCAACCGTGGAAAGGCCATTCCTACACCTACACGCTCAGTGGATCGGACTCGACCGAATACTTCGCGCCACGCTTTACTTACTTCGGATTCCAATACCTTTACGTCAACGGTGTCAACTGGGGCGATGAGAACACAAGCGCTGCGGCCATGCCAGAGCTGGTCGACGTGGGCGCCGACTTTGTCAGCAGTTGCGGTCCGCGCATCGGTACGTTCGCCTGCAGCAATCCACTGCTGAACGCGATCGACGATATGATCGATCGGTCCGTGACCAGCAACCTCCAGCACGTGCTGACTGACTGCCCTCACCGGGAAAAACTGGGATGGCTAGAGGTGACCCACCTCATGGGACCGTCAATCCTCTCCCGCTACGACATGGGCGGGCTTTACCGAAAAATCTGTCGAGACACCGCCGATTCGCAATTGGAAACTGGATTGGTTCCCGACATCGCCCCCGAGTATGTCCGGTTCGAAGACGGGTTCTTCGAGTCGCCGGAGTGGGGCAGCGCTTCAGTGCAGCTTCCGTGGTTACTTTATCACTGGTACGGCGACGACAGGATCTTGCATGATTTTTATTCGACCATGGCCGCCTACACGGATTACCTGGCCGGGACGCGAAACGAAGACGGGACTGTCAGAGGTGGGCTGGGGGATTGGTACGACTGGACCCCGGAGAAGGGACATGTCGGACACTCGCAACTCACTCCGAAAGAACTGCCGGCGACCTGCATGCTGTACGAGAACGCGCGCATCCTGGCGCAAACAGCCTTGCAGCAGGGCAGGGCACCCGAAATGCGGAAGTGGCAGCGTCTGACGACTCGAGTGAAGCGTGATTTCCTGGCCGCGTACTACGATCAGAAAAAGAAGACCGTGGCAGAGGGCAGCCAATGTGCCTTGGCCCTCGGCCTGTATTTCAAACTGGTACCCGAAGAGGATCGGCAAGCTGTTCTGGCCAATCTTGTCAGGAATGTCGAACAGAGTGAATACCGTCCGAGCACGGGTGAAGTGAGTTTTCGATACCTCGTTCTGGCACTTGCCGAATCAGGACGCAGTGACGTTGTCTACCGCATGATCAATCGCACCGATCCACCCGGCTATGGCTGCATGCTCAAACAATACGGGCTCCGAACGTTGTCCGAGCGATGGGACCGACCGGGCTCGTCGCTGAACCACTGCATGTTCGGCCACATCCAAGAGTGGTTCCACAAGTACCTGCTGGGGATTCGTCAGGCGCCGGGCAGCTGCGGATTTAAGAGAGTTCTCATCGACCCTGTCTTTCTCGATGATCTCGAGTGGGCCCGGGGATCATTCGACTCGCCAAACGGTCGCATCGAGGTCGCTTGGATCAGGAAGGACGGCAAAGTGGATGTTACGGTCACCACTGAGAAGGCCAATGTTACTCTGCCACCGGCTCGTAAAGACGTGCATTGGACGGTGAATCCACACGTCCGGCTCGGCGAGTGAATTCGAACACCGTGGCAGCTCATCTCGGCCGATCATCATCGTGACTCGTCTGAATCGATCCTCCCGGGTCCCCGTCGTGGAATTCTCGCTCTTGGTAGCGATTCGCATATCCCACTCGCAATCCCGGATAGCAACACGGCCGTCATCCGACCACGAGAAACTGTTGACTCACTTGCGATTCCCTGAGCGATCAGACCTGTCCCGGCGCGTCCACTGGTAATTCTCTATGTCGAATTTGAACGCGTTCTTTCGGGCTGCATTGAGAGCATCCGTTTCGGGCAGCCACCGCGAGAGGCGAGCCGTGACAGAAGAACAAG
>CAYNDU010000072.1:0-14601 GCA_964395615.1 uncultured Pirellulaceae bacterium
GTGGCCGATAATGGGAGTGACGGCCACCGCCGGGGCGCCAACATCCGTGCCGTCGTCGCCGCGAACCACTCGTAACTCTGCCGGCTCGTCTGACGAAAAAGACGATTCCCGACCTTCCTGACGCTTGGGGCCGGCCACAAACAAATAAGGTCCGCTTAATACCATGGCGCGGCCCAGGACCGAAAGCTCACGGGACCAGTGATAGGTCACTTTGGCGGGGTGTAAATGCTCGGCCACTGCAGTATTGTTGTTCTTCAGCTTCTTGCGCTGATCGACTTGGACCAGCTTGTCGGCACGAAACAGGTGGTAGTTATCCGAACTCCTGCCTCCCGACGTCACCTTTCGCCGCCCAAACCCGAATACGGTCTCTTCGTCGGAAACCAGGATCCTGCCGCTCGGACGATGGGCGGCCGCCACAAACCAACCGCTTGCCCGCCCCCAGTTCCGCTCGCCCCACGACCAGTAGGTGCGATGCCACCATTGCCCGTCGAGCAGACCGACCGAGCTGTACAAGTGAGCGACGGTCGGCGGCAGTTCGTGCCCCGTGTAGTCGAGTCGTTTGTCACGAAGGTAGACGAACTGACCGTCGTCCACGAGCACGTCCGGCAGCGCGCCGGGTAGCTCCACATCTTCCATCTGATCATCCGGTTCAGCCCCCGTCTGCGGATCGCGACTGTCAAATCGAGTCGAACCGATGAGTTGGCCGGTGAGCGCGTCGATTCGAGCCAACAGCATCCCACCGTCCAGGTACGACGAACGTCCGGCCGTGCAGTAAACCACTCCTTCACGCACCAGCACACTTCCCGTAACCGGCCATACCGACTCGACCTGTCCGAAAGCGATCGTGCGAGCGTCGCTGTCGGCAATCAGCCGTCGCCATATCAGCTGCCCGTCGCTCAGTCGCAAGCAATAGACCGAACCGTCGGAAGATCCGAAAATCGCTCTTCCCTTGTAGATCGTGGGCGGCGAGTCCACACGTGAACCTACGGGAAAACTCCATTTCACTTCCCCGTTTGCGGCATCGAGCGCGAAGACCAGGTGTCGCTCGGGTGAGGCGACCACGACCCGACCCTCGGCAACCACCATACCCGACAACGGCGCCTTCAGATCGGCGTTCCAACGCAGCGATACATCCTTGGGGATGTTGGTCGACGCTCGTCCGGTTCGGCCTCGATCATGACGATAGGTAGGCCAGTCCTCGGCACCGTCCTTCGTCGTGCCAACGGTCTGGCTGACACGTTCTTTGGTGGCCCGGTCCGTTGCGACCGTGTGATAGCGAACGGACTCGTCGGCAGCCGGCAGGGCCCGGCGCGGCGCGAGTGCCCAGAATCCGTTGAGCTTGCTTTGGATATAACAACCGCATGAGTGGGGCGGCGCGTAGAGGAGACCGTTGGCCGGCATGACGCCGTACTGGCATTCGCCACGCACCCAGCAGTTGCGCAAGCCCTGATCGTCCTGGAGGTCAAACACTTCGATTCCCGTGCGGCCAAGCAACAAGAACTGGTCGGTCGCCTTATTGCGGTAACAGCGGTGATGGTGAGCCGAGTCGTAAACGTGGGACGTGTTGAGTTGCCTGCGCACCTCGCCCGTGCGGGGATCGCGGCCTTCCGTGAAATTCGTATCGCTCGGATTGGGTGCGGCGCTGACCCAGACCAGGCCGTCAGCCACGAGCACGTCGACCGGCGAGTTGTACCCCTGAGCCGCGGCGCAACGCCACAATTCACGGCCGTCTTCGGCGGCGTACGCAATCAGCTGACCGACACCTGTCTCGCCACGCTTCGGGCGAGCGGTGACGGTCCAGTCGACTTTCGACGTCTCATCGGCCGCACAATCAGCCGAGAAGACAATGTCGTGGTACAAGACGGTTGTCGGAACCGACCAACTGAGGCGTGATTTTCTCACGGGGCGGTCAACGTACCACCGCTCGGCCCCGCTCTTGGTGTCCAGGCATACGAGCCGATCATAGTTTTGAAACACGACGTTCTTCGCAGTGACACACAATGTCGTTGTCAGCAGGCCACGGGTCGATGTGTCCTGTCGACTCCACAGCAGTTGCCCGCTTGCCGTATCGATGGCGGCCACGTTTAACTCCGGCGGGGCCCGCATCAGGCCTCGCCCGTCGCCGCTCGTCCCGTCATTCATTGCCGTTTCAATGACGGCAAAGAGAACGCCGTCGGAAACGACGATTTCTCGAGCCCCTTCGGTCGATGCGAAATGCCGAATCACCTCGCCCGTGGATGCGTCAAGCGCCGTGACGGGCAGGCCAAGGCCGAGCGTTACGTACACCGAGTCGCCAACCGCAACCAGTCGGCGCGATAGATCTGTCGGACCGCTTCGGAAAGGACGCGACGTGTCGGCCCAGGGGCCGACCCGTCGTTTCCAAAGCACGAGCCCATTAAACGCATCGCGTGCCACGAGCATCCAACGAGCGGGCACGGCCATCGAAACGACCGGCGCTTCGTCAACAATCGAAAAGACGCGTCCATTGGCTGAGACCATGGCG
The DNA here is from genome assembly GCA_964395615.1 of uncultured Pirellulaceae bacterium. GTDB lineage: Bacteria > Planctomycetota > Planctomycetia > Pirellulales > Pirellulaceae > CAYNDU01. The sequence continues at coordinate 2,504 of CAYNDU010000072.1, forward strand.
CTGATACTCGCCAGGTAATTGTGATGTCGTGCCCACGTCGGGCCGGCCACCCACTGAATGTGAAAAGGCTCGCCTACCTCGGTGTCATGAGCCACGGCGTTGTTATCGGGGCCGTGGAGGAAGTGGGTCCACTGATCAATGGTCTTTTGCCTGGCCTTGCTCTGCTTCCTCCACGAGTAGGAACCTGATACGCCCTCCTTCGTGCGATAGAGGGCCGTGCCGCCCGGCGCCAACACGCGTTGCACCTCTTCGGCGCTGACCGGTGCGGCCGGCTCGATGACCAGTAGATTGACAACATTGTCGATGTACGGCAGATGGTCGCCTCCCCATAATTCGACCGACAATGTGCCACGGGCGTGCTGCCTGGCCAATTCGCGCCGAGCGTCGGCTACTGCACGCGGGTCACGGCTGAGGCCCTGCACGACCTGCCGGTCGCCCGTCCGCAGGGCCTTCGTCAATCGGCCGTCGCCACAGTCGACGTGAACGATAAATGCCGGCGCGCCCTCCGCTCGGTCATAGATCTCTCGAACCTGCCGTTCGAGAGGTGTGTCGGCCTGATCGGCAGATGCCGCCTCTGGGGCCGTCGTCAGCACGCTCATAAGAATAAATGGCATCATCCAGGAAAAAACAGCTCGCACGTTCGCAATCCGGTACATTCGTCACCTGTTTCCTTTTGGCCTTCGTTTGGACAACTGGGTGAAACCGTCTGTGCGGTCCGGTGGGTCGGCCGCCTCGATTCATTTGTGTAACGCTCCCCAATCTTAATCGTAATCCGTGCCGCCATCCACCGAAGGTGATGCCGTCTACCTCGGCCGAAGACACCATGCGTCGTTTGTTATCGGTCCGTTCGCGACGGTTTCAGAACTGAGTCGTGTGGGTTAAACATGACACAATTCGACAGTTCTGCCACAGGTAGACAGTTTTTCGACAGTCATCGAATTGAGTGCGGCACGAGGGGGCCCGGGACGGGCCGGTGAGGGAGCTTCTCACTCGCCTTGATTTCCCCCCTCAGCAACCGGCCACCCATGCCGGTCAGCCAGAGATAGTGATCGCTTGGCAGCCCTTCGTACGTGACAAACGGGCTCTTTCCCACGGGAGGCGTATTGGTACATTTGAAAATCGCCGTGCCCTCATCCATCTCGTCAAACATTGCCTGGTAGATCATGGTGGCGCCGGCCTTTTTCGCCTGCACGTATTGCGACCAAAGAAACTGTCCTTTCTTCCGAGGAATTTGGTCGAGTGGATAGGTCGGTTTCATGTTGTGCCAGCTGAAACCGGGGAAAACTACCGGAAGGTACTTTTTCTGATGCCGAGCACACCAGGCAATGTCCTGCCTCCAACAGTCTTCAGCGTGCCGGGCTACGGATCTGGAGGAGGAGTACCGCCCCACGGTCCAGGGGCTTACGATATCCGCCTGAAGGATGATATCGTGGAGTTTCTTGTCCGACACGCTGTCACGGTTCAACGTGCGCCAGCCGGTGGGAACTCCCAACATCACCGTACAACCGCCGTAATGACGGTCCTCTTTCAGAAACCGGACGAGTTCCGCGCACTCGTCCAACGTGTAGCGTCGGCCGTCGTCAAACCCGACGCCCCAGACGGCAACGACCGGTCTTCCGCCTTCATGCAAATAGGCTCGATCCCGCGGATCTCTGCCCAGCTGCATTCGGTCGACGAGTGATTTCCAATCTTCGATGACGTGGTGCATTTGCCCCAATCGCAACCCGGAAAGGTCGTACATTACCGCGTACGCCCGACCGGTGACGTTGGCCCCCTCGCGGCAGTGCATCAGGACCGAGTTGCAGTGATTGACGTTCGGTGTGGAATACGTTCGCGTGGCGAACCGTTGAACGAACACTCCGTCGATTCCATAGCTTCTCATCCAGCGGAAGTGACGCAATACGGTCTTGCGACACAACGAGCTGAACACGTACGCCACCGACCCATCGGCCTGCCGAAAGGCAGTGGGAAACTTCTCATCTTCGTCCAACTCACTCATGTCCGGCCACAAATCGATCGTACAGTAGCCCGGTTCAAAACGGCCACGTCGACCGTAGTGCGTCCAACCTAGCTGGGCACCGTCGCCAGGCGTGGTGAACCAGCCCTGATAGCCGCACAGGACTTTTCCGGCAAGAGTGCTCGTGTCAACCTCCGGCGACGAGGTGCCTTCGTACGAGCCGGGTCGCACAAGAACTTCCTCCCGTTCAGGCGGTGCGGCCGACAGAAGGGTCGTCAGACTAAGTGACGCCAGGCAGAATCCCGGGAAGTATTGCATCTTATGTCCCACGAACGACGCCCCATGGTTGTCAAACAGCATGTTGACGGAGAGATTCTGCAGGCCGGCCACATGCCCCGCGACTTCCTTGGAAGACGCTTTTTCATTCATAACCGGCGTGCGTTGGCACACAGTCGTGGCATGAAGTGGAGGAGGCACTCATCCAATGAGCCCGAGGCATGTAGTGAACGGTGAGCCCTATTATTATGGCTCCTGATGGAGACGGCGCCAACTTGGGATCTATCCGCGATAGGCAGCACGCCTGCTGCTGGATCAGGGGGCGATCAAGGCCGAGATTGCCGGATGACGCGTAGGAACTCGCTCGCGGCTTCTCGCGAGGTTCCGACGATCAACCGCAAGCAACCACTGGCCGATCGCTCGGCCCAGCCAGCTGCGTCGATCATTTCACCGGTCATCGCCTGGCCGAAATAGGTGGCCGTGAACGCAACCACTTCTTCGATTTCCGAGTGGTCGATGAGATAGCGAGCCGGATAGTCAAACGCATACTGATCGTCGACCACTCGAGCCTGCAGTCGCCGCCGGCCGATCTTCTGCGACGGCCGCTCGTCGCGCGGCCGGATATCTTCCGCCAGGCCGCTAACGTCGACCGTGGTCCCCTCAAAACGGCACTTGTTGTACTTCCTTCGTTCGTGCCAGACGTACTCGTCAAACGACAGGTCGCACGCGCGGCGAGCGTAGGCGTCCTTCCAGTGTTGCTCGTCGAGCGGACTGAGGATTCCGTCATCGATGGCTTGCCTCAAACGGCGTCGAGCCGACAGGTAGTTGTCTCGTCCGTAGACGACGAGGTCAATGTCGGATCGATCGTTGTGGGCATCTAACAGCACCGAGCCCGTAACGCCCCAATGGTCTGCCGGCTGATCGGGTCGGCGAAGCAACTCGATCACTCGGCAGGCCGTCTGTTCGATCGCGTCGCGAGTTTGTTCCGCTGCGATTTGCGCGACCCGGTCGGTCGGGCGAAAATGCCTGTCGATATCCTCCGTGGGGACGCCGTGCAGATCGGCGTCGCAGTGCGATGAGTGGAAAAGATAATCGGGACGATCGTCGCGCAGCAATTGATTGGCCTGGTCGGTCGATACCTTCCGAAGCGAATCGTCCGTCGAGCCGGGCGCATAACGAAGGAAGCCGAGCACACGCCCGGCTTCGGTTCCCGCTGCAACGACGGCAAAGGTCCACCCCTGCTTCGTGACGATGAAGTCCTTGGGCAGAAAACCATCGCAACAGCCGCGCAGCTGCCTCTCACCGTCCCACATTCCCATCGCTCGGTTCGTTGCCCGTACCTTGTCGATAGCGACCGTCAGCAGGACCGGAGGACCGCCCCTGCGTCAAGTCGCTCCGTTCCATCCGCTACAGCTTCGGGATATCGAATCCTTTGCGTCGTTCGCGGCCGAACAAGGCGGCGACTTGTGGGTCACCGATGATCTTCTCCGCTTTCGGGTCCCAACGAACGACTCGCTTAAAGCGAGCGGCAATGGCGGCCAGATGGCAAGAGTTCATCGTTTGAACGTGTGAGTAGACATCCGACACGGGGAGGCCACCTTCACGCAAGCAGCGATAGAAGTTGCTCTTGTGATCTTCGAACGGTTTACCCTTGTACAGCTTGACGCGATCTTCGTCTGTGTACTTGCCTTCGTCCCAGTTCTCTTCGATCGGCTTGCCCGTAATACGACCTCGGCTGACAAACACGCGGCCTTTCGTTCCTTCGAACAGGATGCCATTGTCACCTCGGCTGGTAACGGCCATTTCGATTCCGTTGGCGAACGTGCACTTGATCGAGTAGTCGTGGGCCGTATTGAAGCAGTCATCGACGGTTGGATAGCCGTCCTTGTAGGGGACCGGATGTGCTGCATCGGTGCCGTCGAACTCGACCGGTCCCATGCCCTCGCCGTTTTGACCAATGGCCCATGTGGCGATATCGATATGGTGAGCGCCCCAGTCGGTGAACTTCCCTCCCGAGTATTCGTACCACCAGCGGAACGTGCCATGGCAGCGTTGCTTGATATAATCGACCGGTTCGACCTGGCCCTGCCAGAGGTTCCAATCCAATTCGGGCGGCGGATCCGATTTGGCGAACGGCCCGCCCTTGGATCCACCGTTGATGCCGACCGTGATCTTCTGGATGTCTCCCAGCAGCCCCTTCTGCACCATGTTAATCGCTCGCAAGAATTTATCGCGGCTACTTCTTTGTTGAGTGCCCACGAAAAAGACCTGGTTGGGGTGTTTGCGGCAGGCGTTGCGAATTAGTTGATTCTCTTCCAGCGTCAGAGTCAGCGGCTTCTGGCAGAAAACATGCTTACCCGCCATCAAGGCCTCGATGGCGATCTTCACGTGCCAATGATCGGGAGTGTCAACGCCGACCAGGTCGATGTCCTTCCGGTCGAGTACCTTGCGATAGTCCGTGTAGATATCCGCCTTTCCCTTCCCGATTTTCTTGTCTTCTCTTGCTCGCTCGGCATGTGACCGGTCAACGTCACACACGGCAACGATATCCGCAAACCGTGAATGAGCGTTGGCGTCGCCACGGCCCATGCCTCCCAGCCCGATGCAGCCGATCCGCGGTCGGTCGTTGGACGACTGGTTGGCAAATGATGCCGAGGTGGACAGGAAGTAGGGGACGCTCGCGGCAGCAGCAGCTGCCGCGGAAGTCTGCAGGAATTGGCGACGCGAGGTGTTCGGTCCAGTGGACATCGATGGCTCCTGTTCGTGGGAAGGTAGATAGGCACAGGGTGTAGGCAGGCTTGCGATAGGCGCCGATAGACCAAACGCCAAGTCAAGTCACCCTATGATGATACGCCGATCATAGATCGGCATCAACTGGCCGGCAATGTTCCTGCGGCCCAGGGGCTATACGTCCTTGGGTACCCGGTACGGATCGCGATAGTCGGGGGCGTTCAGCATGCGATCCGCCTGCGCGTCGTCCAGCACCCTTTCCGTTTTGGGATCGAATCGGAGGGGTCTGCCGAGCTGATAGGATGTACGGGCCAGCAGACAGAGCGCCATGGATCGATGGCCCTCGGCAATGTCCGCGTGGAGATCCTGACGCCGACCACTGCGAATTGCGGCGACCCAGTTCTGGAAGTGAGGCAAATCGGCCATCGGGTGACCCTCTTCCGCACGCGACGGCCCCGGTTCGCCCTTCGGACCGAGGAACGAATGGTAGCTGCTGTAATCTGGAAAGATCTGATAGCCCTTGTCGCCAAAGAAGATCGTGCCGACCGGAAACCCAGGTTGGACAAACGGATACTGATCTCGGAAACCTGCTTCGCTGTTCGTATACCACGATCGATGCTCATACGTCACCATCGGACCGGCGTCGCCAAACTGGTATTGAATTGCCATGTGCGTTGGGGACGTCCGATCATCGTCATGCACGTACTTGCCACCCACGGCCGATACCAACGTGGGATGCTCGTCAAGCTGCAGACCCCAACGCAGTATGTCCAATTCGTGAACCGCCTGGTTGGCAAAACACCCGCTGCTCAACTGCAATAACCAGTACCAGCGGCGGTGCCAGAATGAACTGTACGGGTGCATCGGCTTGGGGCCGAGCCACTTGTCCCAGTCCAGGCCGGCAGGTACCGGACTGTCTGTGATTCTGCCCAGGTTGCCGCGAATTTTGTAATCGAGCCCGCGAGCCATGTAGACGTTGCCGAGCACTCCGTCGTGCAACTTCTGAATGCCCTCGCGGATGTTCGGGCTCGAACGGTTCTGCGTTCCGTGCTGAACCATTCGATCGTATTTCCTGGCCGCGGCAACCATTTGCCGACCCTCGAATAGATTGTGCGTGCCCGGTTTTTCAACATAGACGTGCTTTCCCGCCTGACACGCCCAAATTGTCGATAATGCATGCCATCGATCGCCCAATGCGATGCTGACGGCATCGATCGACCGATCAGCAAACAGTTCGTGCATGTCGGTAAATCGTCTGAGCTGCTTGCCTGCCAGTTCAGGATAGGTTTTGCCGGCGTTGTCAAGTTTCTGCTGGTCACAGTCGCAGATCGCCGCAATCTCGACGTTGTCATTCGTCATCTGCGCTAACGCCGTTACATGCGATCGCATCCGGCCACCCAGTCCCAGTAACCCTACACGAATTCGCTCGTTCGCGCCGTGCGCCCGAGCCACGGCCGGTAGAGCCATCATGGTCGCACCGGTCGCCGTGGTCGCTGCGGCCGTTGATTGTAGGAAGATTCGTCGAGTCGTTTGTGTCATCGCATCAACTCCTCACGCCAAAAACCGTCGTTTGTGCCAACGCCCACCAATGACGCATCCCTAACACGACGCCCTTCCCATTCGTGTTAGGGCCGCGCCATCCGCGGTACCGCAGTGCTCTTCCTTCCCGATAGGATCACGCCATCCGCGGGACGGTCTCGACTCTCCCGCGCACCGGTCCTCATCGTGGTCGATTTTGCCTTGTCAGCCTGGTGCGGTTAGAATCTGAGCGTTGAATGACCGTTGGAGCAGAACACGATTGCTCTCCTTTCACGATCGACCTCACATTTATCCACGCGAGCCAAGAAGACCATGCCACGTCGAATATTCTATCGCATTTGGACTGGCCGTATTGTACGGCCCTGTTTTTTGTGGATTCTGCTGATCGTGGTCGCTCAGAGCGACTCCCAGGCAAGGGCAGAGGCACGGGTGGAGGACGGAGATGGTCAGCGACCGAATATTGTGTTGATCATGTGCGACGACATGGGCTGGTCGGATATCGGCTGTTACGGGGGCGAGGTCGATACGCCGACACTTGACCGTCTGGCGGCGACCGGTCTTCGATTCCGACAGTTTTACAATAATGCCAAGTGTACGACGACGCGTGCGTCGATCGTCACCGGCTTATATCCGCGTCCGAAAGGCGGGCTGCTGAAGACGAACATGGTGACGCTGGGCGAAGTCATGAGGCGGTCGGGATACCAGACCGTCTTGTGCGGGAAATGGCATCTGGGTCATGCCGAGACGACGCACCCGTTCTATCGGGGGTTCGACGAGTATTACGGGCTGTTGGACGGCTGTTGCAACTTCTTTGATCCGGCGCAGCCGGACCCGTCGTACAAAGGGGGCCGGGTGCGGTATTTTGGGCACAACGACCAGCGTATTACTGAATTCCCCGATGATTTCTACACGACGGACGCATTCACGGACCATGCCATTGAGACCGTTCGTCGCTTTTCCAAGGTCGATCGACCGTTCTTTTTGCACGTGACCTACACGGCACCGCATTACCCATTGCATGCCAAGCCCGAGGTGATTGAAAAATATCGCGGCAAGTTCCTCATGGGCTGGGATGCGATGCGCAGACAGCGATTTGAACGTCAGAAGAAAATGGGGCTGGTGGACGAGCGTTGGACGCTGACGGGTCGGGATTCCAAAGCGTACGATTGGGAAACGGCCGATCACGATTTTGAAGACCTGCGAATGGCCGTTTACGCGGCCATGATCGACACGATGGATCAGAATATCGGTCGTCTCCTGGCTGCCCTGGACGAATTGGAGGTGCGCGAGAATACACTGATCATGTTCCTGTCGGACAATGGTGGTTGCAGTGAAGAGCCAGGCGGTCGAGATCCGACCAGGCGGCGCCCTGGCCCGAAGGACGATTACGTGGCCGTAGGTCCGGCGTGGGGTTGGGCCCAGAACGCTCCCTTTCGGCGTTACAAGAGCTGGGTGCATGAGGGCGGGGTCCACACACCCATGATCGTTAACTGGCCGGGAAGGATTGAACCCGGCACGCTGACAGATCAACCGGGACACATTATTGACATCTTACCAACCTGCCTGGATGTGGCCGGCGGTTCTTATCCCGAAAAATACGACGGTCACGACATTCTGCCGGTCGAAGGACTCAGCCTGGCCCCCATCTTCCGAGGCCGGCAGCGCACGCCCCATTCTCAGCTTTGCTGGGAATGGTCGGGCAACTCGGCCGTCCGGCAGGGTTGGTGGAAGTTGGTGTGGGACAAACTGGTTAAGAAGTGGGAGCTGTACGACTTGGAAACGGATCGGACCGAGGCGATGGACCTGGCCGACAAGTACCCCGCGCGCGTCGAGCGGATGGCATCCGACTACAACCGCTGGGCGGTCGAAACGGGCAACCGCCAGGTACATTTATCGGCCGAGTCTGGACGAACGGCGAAGAAACGGAAGCGAGGTTGAGCGTCACTGGGGATCTTTCCCGGAGACCAGCAGTTGGGCCAGCGTCTGGGCCAATCCGTCGAGCGCGTTCTGATCCGGCAAAGTGACGGTTAACCGTTGCTGTCCCTGTTCGTCCTGATCGACACACTCACCGAGCCGCTGTCGGATCTGGGTGACGGTCGACTCGGGGGCAGGTGGCGATTGATCCTCGCTGACCAGCTCGCCAAGGAAATGAAAGACGGCGCCGAGCAGTTCACCGCCCACGGCCGCCACGCGTTGACGCCGCTGCTCAATCTGTCGTTGCTCTTTCTTGACCCGCAAACGCTGGGAAGCGTCGACGGGTGCGGGAGGCTGTTCTCCGAGCAGCACTTCGAGACGTCGTTTCATCTCTTCGATGCCGCTACTGAAATCGACGGTCGACACATCGGAATCGGCGTCCAACGCGGCAATGGCCAGGCTCTGCTTGTCAGCCAGCGTCGTCAACAATCGTTCTTCAAACGTGTCTTCGGTGACTAAGAGGTAGACACTCACCGGTCGTTTCTGGCCCATTCGATGAGCGCGGGCAATGCGCTGTTCCAGCACGGCCGGGTTCCAGGGCAGATCGACGTTGATGACGGTGTTGGCGGCCTGCAGGTTCAGGCCGGTCGATCCGGCATTGGTCGTCAAAAACAGCCGACAGGTCGGATCTTCTTGGAACCGGTGAACCAATTGCTGGCGTTTCTTCTGCGGTACGGACCCGTCGAGTCGGACGAAATCCAACTTGAGTCGCGCGAGGATAGGCTCGATCAAGTCGAGCATCGTGGTCCATTCGGAGAAGACGACGGCCTTGCGGTCGGGCTCTTCGAAGAGTTGTTCAAGGAACCAGTTTAGATGTTCTAATTTACTCGAATAGCTCGGCTCCTGTTTGTTCACCAGAAAAGTGCTGTCGGCTGCCATCCGGGCCATCAGCAGGGCCTTTTGGATCCGAAGAATGTCCATTTCCGTCAAGAACCGTTTGGACGCAATTCGTGCCGCCACGGACATGTGATGCAGACTAAGCGTTTGCTGATCGTCGGTCGGTGGGATCCTTACGATTTCGGTCGTCCGCTCGGGCAATTCGTTGAGCACGGAGCGTCGCGTGCGACGCAGGAGAATCGGTTTGAGTCGTTCACGCAACACGTCCAGGTTCTTGTACGCCGTGACTCGACCCGATTCCTCGACCACACGGTGCTGATGAAAGAACCGAAAAGCGGGCGGAAGTCGCCGATCGTCGACGAATTGGATCACGGAATAGAGTTCATCGAGCCGGTTTTCGAGTGGGGTCCCGGACAGCACAAGCGCCCATGGTGAGCGGAGCGCCTTGATGACTCGACTGGTTTTCGCCTCCCAGTTCTTGATTCTCTGCCCCTCGTCCAGGATGATCAGGTCCCAAGGGACCCGTTCGATGCCCTCGGCGTCGCGCAACACTTGTTCGTAGTTGCAGATCGTGAAGAACCGGTCGTTGTCATACTGATCATATCGTTCCTGGGCAGTTCCGAGCACGATTTGACAGTCGCGTTCAGAGAAGCGGTGGATTTCATCGCGCCATTGCGACTTGAGCGAAGCGGGGCAGACAATCAGCACGCGTGTGATCCCTGCAATGCGTGCGAACAGTTCCGCCACGCCGATTCCCTGGATTGTCTTGCCCAGACCCATGTCGTCGGCCAGGATCGCTCGACCTGCTCCAACGGCAAACGCGACGCCGTCCATCTGGTAGGGGAGCAACGGGACCTTGAGCAGATCCGTCCGCAACGTGTGCTCGGCCGGGTCACGGCGGATTTCTGAAACCAATTGCCTTATCTTGCGCAAAAACAGTTCGCGCTCGATCCACTCTTCGGCATCCGGATAGATCGTTACGGATTCATTCAGCTGTTCCAGCCGGCCGATGACTTTCAACAGCACGGGCAGATTGTCGATCTTCTTGCTCAGCAGCGGTTTCACGAGTCGCCTGGCGACAGCCGAAATCTTCTGAGGAGCCTGCAGGTGCAGCGAAACCTCCTCGCCATAACGCAGATAGACGGCGAAATGACTTGGAACGTAGGGCCGACCGCGAGTCCCTTCTGAAAAGCGATGCTTCACTCGAGACAAGGTGTACAAGATGTGTTTGCAGGTGCCCAGCGTATTTGTCCGGAAATCGGGACACGTACAAAACGACTGGCCCGGTTCATCGCCGCGCAATGCGACTCGGTAAGTCTTTCCCGATGTTCCGCTGGTGATCAGATAATCCGTCCAGGGACGCTTCGGGTCGTCTGACCGGAGTCGGAATTTTTCTTCGCGTGCACGAAGGGCGCGTTCGGCGACGGCCCGTAGGACGAGTTCATTCTCGTCGAGCAATTCCAACGGAACGCCTTCTTTTGGAATGTCCGAGAGTCCCAGGGCGTATTTGTCCTCGAGAATTAGCGAGAAGGCCGCACCAATGTGTTCGCAGGTGGTTTCACAATGATCGCAATTCCACGTCAGCCGGTGGTTGCGGGCGGCCATCAGCGTCATCGTTACTCGGATATCGCTCAGATCTTCAGCGGCAGCCCGCAAAGTCAATCGGAACAGGTCACCACGCAAGTAGACGTCGCGTTCGATATCGATCGTGTCGTACTGACCGCCTTGCCGGATCAGCTTTTTGCCGTTCTCGCCCAATAACTTGCAGGCTTGCAGATAGCTCAGGCGAGAAAGGCGATCGCGAAGCGATCGGCGGGCCGTTTTCTTGGGTCGGGTTCTTGTCGCCTTGGACGTCGCCGTTCTTGATCGAGTTGCCACAGCATCAACCTCCATGAAAGTAGCGACCGTTGCGTCGCCATTGATGGTTCCGTCGGATCGGTAAGAGAAGGCCAACCGCTTCGAACGGGCTGGACCGGCTCTGCCGACACCGTTTGGTCACGTCGTCTGGAAACGAGAAGACGCCAGTTTATCCTAGACACCGTCGATTCGAACAGTCGATTTTCCGTTTTCTTGTCTCAAAGCATCCAAGCTCGCTCGTCTGGGCCCGTTCGACATGGCTCTAACGCCGGGCCCTTTCAGCGCCGGTCGGCGTGCCCGGGCTCGGCGTTCCATTGAATTGGGGCATGGTGGAGAATGCACGCAGCAGCTAGGTTTTAGACTGAGTGGCGACCGATGCGGACGATTTCCGTCCGACACCCAAAGGTCCCGATGCCGACCGCGCCGGACAGGAGCACCATGGAAGACACGGGCTTACAACTGCTCATCTTGGTGATCGCGATGACGGCTGCGGGGTTTACTCAAAGCTCGATGGGGTTCGGTTTCGCGATCACGTCGCTATCCTTAATGCCGTATTTCTTCGACATCCGCATGGCAAACGTCGTGATTTCATTAACGGCGCTCGTTCCATTGAGTTACACGCTCCTGCGGCATCGACAACACATTCCGGCTCGGCCGGTCAGGCAGTGCTTGCTGGGCGCGGTGGCCGGTCTCCCGCTTGGCCTGGCGACGTTTGCCTACGTGAACCCTGACCTTCTGGTCCGTGGTACCGGGCTGGTGATTTTGCTCGTTGTGGTTGACGGCTGTATTCGAAGCAATCGCGCGACGGCATCTGACAACGAGTCGCACACGTGGAGTTTTGTGGCGGGGATGGCCAGCGGCTATCTCTCGGGCTCGGTGGCCATCGGCGGGCCTCCGGTCGTTGCCTTCGCAACAAGGCAATCCTGGG
>CAYNDU010000073.1:0-14495 GCA_964395615.1 uncultured Pirellulaceae bacterium
GATTTACGGCCCTTTCTTGCCGTCATCCACGGCCCAGGGCATTTGCCTTGCCCTCCCTCATTGCGGGTCATTCCGCCCCTCGGCCCCCGCTTCCACCGGCGAATCCCCCGCTCAGACTCACCCAAGAACGCAAACGCTCCTATATATGTCGTAGACTTTTGAGAGGACTCGAATCCACCCGGGCCCATCGGATGGCCGTCGTCGGCCCGTGAGGAGGGAGTTTGAAGAACGCACTACGAATCGAAGAGGTGTGACGATGGTGGGCTGGTATGAAATCGTCGGTGAGCGCAACGACCCGGGAAAGGTCGGGCGCGTCCGGGTCAATACGTTTTACGAAACTCGAAAGAAACCACTGTGGTGGATCGGTGTCAAGTTGCTTGGACTCGTGGCGATGGTCGCCGTGGGACTTGCCATGTTTGTCCCGTTTCTGCCGCTGGCCATGTGGCAGAACGTGGCTGCCGTGTTGGGCGGGATGCTTGTTTACGTCGGTCTGGCATTTTTTCTTCGGCCCGAGCCGAACGAAGACAATATGGGTTTTGTGGGTGGTCTGTTTAACGATCCGACACACTATTCGGACAACATCAACCGCACGCTCTGGCAGTTTCACTGCCTTCTCGGCCCCGGGCGTTTCGCCGCCGGCACCCTTCTGGACGTATGCACGTGGCTCGGTCTAACGGCCGAAATCACGGCCGAACAGGCCCAGGTCGAGGATCAACAGCGTCACGCGGCGGCCGACGACGCCGATCGATCTCGATGGCAGCAGGAGGCACTTGAAAAAGTCCGGGAGCGGCAGGAGGGGCTTCCTGGCGGGGAGTTGGAGTTGTCGAGCGCTCGTTATCTCGATCCCGACCGATTCGACTGATTCGGCGATCGCGGGGTGCCTGGTCTCGGCTCGCCAAACCTCAGGCGATCAGCGAGTGGAGGTGGAAATGGTGTTTTCCCAGTTTTCCTCCGTAATTGCCTGCGGAGATGGCCAGGGTATTTGGGCCCGATGCTGCCGATAGGGCGACGGCCATGGCCGTTTCGATCGCGGTGCGGTCGACGCCGTCGATCACGACTTCATAGGCGGCCTGTGCCTGCGGGTGCAGACGCGATTCGACGCGCCCGCGCAGCGTCGGGCAGAAGGCATCGGCCGTTGAAGCGGGAAGTGCCGAGTAACGAGATCCCACTTTACTTCCGCTCCGGACCACCCCGCCCGGAAACGGGGTCATGACCCCCGGTACGGCGGCAATCGCCTCAACCGCTCGCCGCGCCGCCTCCAGGGCATCCTCCGCTCGGCCCGCTTGAATGATGAGGTTCCCTCCGCCAATGCCTTTTTCAACGCCGACGGATTCGGTCACAACAAACTCGCCGTCCATCACGGGAATTCGCCAGAGCCTCTCCCCCTCGATCACCTTGCTTTTCTGATAGCCGTCGCCGAAAAAACGGATGTGTTTGCCGAGCGCGATGCGCTGGTCGCTCTCCGAAAGACCGTCGAAGACGGCTGTGGTGGGACAGGTCATCAGGCATTGGCCCGTTCGATTGGGCACGGCTTTGGCCAGGGCGTCGTGCGAAAAGCCGAAGACTAGCACCGATGCTCCCGTTCGCCCATCAGGCGTCTGAAGAGAGCCGCCAATCGACTCAACGCCGATTTCGGCATCACAGGCGATCACCGACGAACTGAAGCCGGTGAATTCGGCAAGCCCAGCTTCGAGCCAGCGGGAATCACCGGCGGTTACCAGTAATCGCGTGTACCGCATTGGAAATGCTTCGGCAAACGTATCCTCAATGACGGTGGAATCGAGATTCACGCCATAACTCCTTCATGCTGACTGTACCCTCTGATACCTCCTATCGTGACGATCGTTCGGCCTGCTGCCAACCTGTCTCCGTTCAAAAGGTTCCCGGCTCCTCGCACCGCTCTCCCCTCGCCCCACCCTCGACTCGATCTGCAGTGACCCTGTTGCCGGCGTTTTGAATCCCGCCCCACGATCGAGCGGCGCACCGTCGTCGGTAGAGACTCGTTGCCTCTTTTCGTACCTCAGATTCCGCGCCACCGTTGTAACCGGTCCCGTGGCCCCAGCCTCGGATTGAATTATCGTTTTCACCGAAGCTCGGGCCTGCGGTTCAAATCGAGCGGTAACGTTTTGACCGATACCGAGTTTCGACCTATAGCAATGGTAGCAACTTACGCGCAACACCACTGTTCGATGCTCCGCCTCAAACCGACTCAACACTGGTTGATGGCCCGTTTGAGCGGCGTACATCTTTGACCTGATCGAATCAACATGGAAGATCGAGTCCCCGACGATAATGCCGTTGCCCAATGGAGCGACCAGTTTTCGAGTGCGCTCGCTGCGCAACGTGATCGCGCACGCCAACTTCTGCAGTCGGAACGTGAACGCGTCGATCGAGTTGAAGCGTTGTTGGCCGAGCAGATTGAAAACATCAACGTCGAACTCGAGCAGGATCGTCAGCAACTCCGAACGCGCGACGAACAACTGCGACAGCAATCAGATGAACTGGCCGCTCAAGTTGAAGATCTCGCCAAGGAACGCGAGGATCTCGAACAACGGCGCTCTCAGTGGGAGCAGCAGAGGTCGGAATCCAGCCAAAAACACGAGAATGTTCTCGACGAGATCCACCAGCAGCATCAGGAACTGAGTAAGCGTCAGAATGAACTGGCGGAACGTGAACGCCAACTGGCCGACCAGCGGCACGAATGGGATCAGTCAGTAAGGGAATTGGAACAGCAGAGGCTGACACTCAAGGAGGAACGTGAAGAGTCGCAGAAGACACTCGACGAACTCACTCCCTTGAGAGATGCCTTGACGGCCGACCAGGAGGAGCTGGGGCGACAACAGGAAGTCCTGCAACAAGGATTTGACAGCCTGAGCGGGAAAGAGGCCGAGCTGGAATCCCGCCAGGCCGAGCTGGGCTCGTCTCGCAGCGAACTTGATCAACGGCGACTCGAGCTGGACCAACAACGCCAGCAGCTGGAAGAACGATCACAGCAACAGACGGCCGACGAGACGACGATTACCGAGCAGCGAAATGAGCTGCAGGAACGTTGGGATCAGTTGCGAGATGAACTTCATAAGCTCGACAAAAGAGGCGAGCAGCTTGAGCAGGAAAGACAAGAACTCGTCCAGCGAAGCTCGGAAGTCGACGATCAGGCAGCCGAGCTGGATCGACGGCGAGCCGGACTGCAGCAAACGTCGGACGAACTCGATCAGCGGAATACGGAACTCGACCAGAAAGAGGCCGAGCTTGATCAGGAACGAGGTCGGCTCGAGGACTTCCGACAACAACTGGATCGCCGTGACTCCGAAACGCGGGAACAACGCCGCCGGATCGCTCAGCAACTGAGAACGCAACGTGCGGAACAAAACGCGGAATTGGAGAGGCGCCGAGCTGAATTAGTTCAGCTTGCCGCTACGGAAGATTCTCAACTGACCGTGCAGTTGGCCGAGGCCACGGCTCGTTGCGAACATCTTCGCGATGACATCGATGAGCTGAAAGACAAGAACCAACAACTCACCGACGCTGCAGCCTCGTTGACCCGTCAACGGGAAGAGGCCACCCGCGAAGCCGAACAACTGAAGGAAAAACTCGATCAGCAACAGGAATCGTGGGAGCAACGACAAGCAGAGTGGAGCGAACGGCTGGAAAACGCCAAGGCCGAACAGTCGGACTCGCTCGATGTCAAGGAGGAATTGGGAAGACTGCAATCCGAATGTGGAAATGCGAAGGCTGAAGTCGAGCGGTTGACCGAGGAGTTGGCGACGGCCGGCACCGTGGCCGAAGAGCGTGAATTCGCTGCCGGCGAGGCACTTACGCTCGCTCGACAGGAAACCGAACGACTTGAATCCGCTTTGGCTGAATCCGAGTTGCGTTTGCGGCAACTTGAGGCCGATCGTGAATCGGTGCAGGGAGCGGAATCGGCAGGTGACGGTCAGCTGCAGGAAAAACTCGAAGCAACGTTGGATCAACTGCGGTCGCTCGAAGCCGAGAACGAACAACTGGTTGCCGAAAAGCAGCAATGGGCGGCTCATGAAGCGAACGAGTCCGAATTGCACCTTGTCTATCAGCAGGCACTTGAGCAACTCGAACAACGAAAGAACGAAAACGACGAGCTGGCTGCTCAGTTGGCCGAAGCACGCGAGGAAACGAGTACGGCTGATGAGAGTGAACTGCGAGACCGGTACGACATGGCGATGGATGACCTGCGTGCCCTGAAAGCAGAAAACGCCCAGCTAAGTGGCGATTTGAGCGATGCGAGGAAAGCCGGGCCTATTGCCATTGCTTCAGCCGACGGTTTCGATTGGGAAGCACAAAAACAACGCCTTCTAGCTGAACTCGATGACGATTTCTCAGAGGAAGCCGACGAAGAAGTCGTGCAACAACGGATGACGATCGAGGGGACCATCCGAATCACCGATCAAGTTGTCGCCGAGAAGGACCGTGAAATCAGCGAACTGCAGGGGCTGCTCGAACAACAAGCCGAAGTGACAGGCGACGTGGCTGTCGGCGCGGCCGCCATCGCGGATATCCTCAACCAGGATGAACTCATCGCTGTCGAACGTGAGAATCTGGCGAGCCTTCAGGAAGAATGGAAAGAGAAACTCCGCCAGGCGGAAATCGATACGTCGGTCGAACGGGCCCGCCTGGCTCGCGAGCGATCCGACATCGATGAAAAACTGCAGAGGCTCGAACGACAAACGTCCAGCTCCTCGATCAGTGGCCAGGCTGACGAAGCACCGGGCGACCCGCCCAAGCAAGGCCGCCGCTGGCTCGCCCGACTCGGCATCAAAGAGGACTAACAAAAAAAAGGGGTCAGGACCCTTTTCCGGGCCAATTCGCTGTGTTATGTTCGGCCCTATGCCACGACCCAAGCGCGTTTGCCCGGCCGGCGAAGTGTTTCATGTGCTCAATCGAGCGGTCGCCCGACTGACGATCTTCGAGAAGCCGGACGACTACCGCTCCTTCATGCGCGTGCTCGAGGAAACGTGGACCATTGTGCCGCTCCCCATTTTCGCCATGGTTGTCATGCCCAACCATTGGCATTTCGTCGTGCGACCCGACGCGGACGACCAGGTGAGCGAGTTCTTTCGCAGACTCACCGTTACCCAGACCATGCGTTGGCACGCCCATTACGGCACGGGAGGCTCAGGGCATCTCTACCAGGGCCGGTTCAAGTCGTTCCCCGTGCAGGATGATCGATACCTGCTGGCCGTGATGCGGTACGTCGAACGTAACCCGCTGCGCGCCAATCTCGTATCGCGAGCCGAAGACTGGTCGTGGAGTTCCGCGGCGCTGCGGCGACCGCCCAGCCCGTCCGACACGTGTTGGCTTTCGGCTCCCCAAGATCCCCCGTTGCCGCGCCAATGGCGCGCCTGGGTCAATAAGCCGCAAAGTGAAGCGGAAATGAACGCCATCAGGCGATCGATCGTACGTGGAGTTCCCTTTGGAAGTGACCACTGGGTCCGTAGCAGTGCGGTCCGGCTCGGACTGCAATCGACGCTGCGTTCCCGAGGTCGCCCCAAAAAAGGGTCCTGACCCCTTTTTAATTGGAGACGGATGGTGGGTGAGGAAGCAAGGGTTGAACAGAGGTACCGGCTGGCCGTGGAGCGGTACGGTGAATTGGGTGTGGATGTCGAGGCCGCACTTGATCGGTTGCAGGCCGTTCCGATCTCCCTGCATTGCTGGCAAGGGGATGATGTCGGCGGATTTGAGAATTCCGGCGATGAGCTCGGTGGCGGGCTGGCCGTGACCGGAAACTACCCGGGCAAGGCGCGCACGGCGGATGAGTTGCGGGCCGACTTCGAGCAGGTTCTGGCCCTGTTGCCCGGACGGCACCGGCTGAACCTGCATGCCAGTTATGCCGAGACGGGAGGGCGGCGAGTGGAACGCGACGCGCTGGAACCGGCCCATTTTCAGGCCTGGATCGATTGGGCCCGGCAACTCGAGATCGGCCTCGACTTCAATCCCACCTTCTTCGCTCACCCCCTGGCTGCCGACGGATTCACGTTGGCCCACCACGACGCGTCGATTCGACAGTTCTGGATCCGTCACGGCATCATCTGTCGCGAGATTGGCGCGGCCATCGGCCAGGCTCTTGGGTCCCCTTGTGTGACCAACGTCTGGATTCCGGACGGTTACAAGGACACGCCCGTCGATCGCCGAGCGCCTCGCGAACGATTGACCGAATCGTTGGACGCCATTTTTGCGCAACCGCTCGACAGGCAACACATTCTTGATGCCGTGGAGGCCAAGCTGTTTGGGATCGGCTCTGAGAGTTACGTGGTGGGATCGCATGAGTTCTACCTGGGGTATGCCTTGACGCGAAAGACGCTGCTTTGCCTCGACGCCGGTCATTTCCACCCGACCGAAGTGATTTCCGACAAGCTGACGTCCGTGCTCAACTATCTCGAGGAAATCCTGTTGCACGTCAGCCGCGGCGTCCGATGGGACAGCGATCATGTGGTGATCTTGAGTGACGAGCTACAAGCGATCGCTCGTCAGATCGTGCACAACGACTATCTGTCGCGCGTGCATATCGGATTGGATTTCTTTGACGCGAGCATCAACCGCCTGGCCGCCTGGGTAATCGGCGCTCGCTGCATGCTCAAAGCCCTTCTGCTGGCCCTGCTCGACCCACTGCCGCTGTTGCGCGCGTATGAGCAGGGCGGAGACTTCACTTCGCGCCTGGCCATGCAGGAGGAACTCAAGACGTTACCCGCCGGTGCCGTCTGGGACTATTACTGTCAGCGGGCCGAGGTGCCGGTTGGACCCGCGTGGCTGGAGAGGGTAAAACAGTACGAATCGGACGTATTGTCGGAGCGCAACTAGGAGTCAGCGAAGTCGCTTGGGGAACCGGCGTTCAGGGAAGCACCGCGTTGGCGCTTTCGGCCGACCGCCTCGCGGCCGACTTCTCGTGCTTGTGGAGTCCACAACAGGTGACGTGAGCGAATGTCTGAAGAATCGAGCGGCAGTCAGGGCGAATTTGAACGTCGGCCGGTCCCGCAACGCAACTTGCTGGGCTTCAAGAGCTTTGTCGGGATGTATGCCGGCGAGCATTGTGCAGGCACGGAATTGATGATCGGCCCATTGTTCATTGCGGCGGGCGTGGGTGCCGTCGATTTGATTGGGGGTTTGCTCCTGGGCAATCTGCTGGCCGTCTTCAGCTGGATGTTCCTGACCGCCCCGATTGCCGTTCGTTCTCGGTTAACGCTTTACTACCAACTCGAGCAGATCTGCGGGCGGCACCTGGTCAAGCTTTACAACCTGGCCAACGGTGTGATGTTCTGTTTTCTGGCAGGGTCAATGATCACGGTATCGGCAACGGCGGTCGGAGTCCTGTTTAAATTCGACATGCCGGGGCTCAATGACATCTATCCCAACAGCATGGGTTGGATCATCGCCGTGCTGGTTGTCGGCGCCTTGATTTCGATTGTGGCCGCCTGCGGTTACGAGACGGTATCGAAATTCGCCAACGTCGCGGCGCCCTGGATGGTACTGGTGTTTCTCGGTTTCGGCATCGTGGCGGTACGGCAGTTCATCACGGCGACCGGCCAGGAAATCCACTCGATGTCGGACGCCTGGCAATTGGCGACGACGACAATTTGGACCGGTGGTGACCCGCTTCCCGGCCAATCGAAATTCACATTCTGGCATGTCACTTTTTTCGCCTGGTTCTGTAACATGGCCATGCACATAGGGATGTCGGACCTGTCGGTGTTTCGATTTGCTCGCAAGAGCCATTATGCGTCGGCGACGGCAGCAGGGATGTACGTCGGCCACTTCATGGCGTGGATCGCCGCATCGATGTTATTCGCCTTTCAGTTGCACGAATCGCACCCGGACGCCGACATGGTGAAATTGTTACGCGACCATGACGAGAACTACGCAGCCATGGATCCGGCGCAGGTGGCCTCTCTACCGCTGACTTCTGAATTGTTGCGCGACGCAATGGCGATCGAGAGCCGGATGGTCGAAGATGGAATCCTCAAGCCTGATGAAAAGCGGATCGAGGTTCCGACGCCGTTGCCGGGACCGCTGGCATACAATGCATGTGGAATCGCCGGTCTGATCTGCGTGGTGATTGCCGGGTGGACGACCGCCAACCCGACCATCTATCGGGCGGGGTTGGCCTTTCAGGCGATGGTGCCGCGCGCCTCCAGATTCGTCGTCACGCTCGTCACGGGGGGCATCGCAACCGTTGCGGGGATGTTCCCGGGAATCGCGATGAAACTGCTCGGGTTCGTCGCGGTCTACGGGATGATTTTGATGCCCATGGGCGCTGTCGTTTTCGTCGATTATTGGTTGATCAGACGGCTAGGTATGCAGAGTAACTATGCGGCGATGAGCAAGAAGACGTTTAACTGGGCGGCCGGTTTAACGTGGTTCATAACGCTCGGAACGTGCGTTGCATTGAACAGGCTGGCGGGGATCGAGATCTTTTTCGTCAGTCTTCCCGGCTGGTTCGTGGCGGCCGTGCTTTACATCGTGTTGAGTCATTTCTATCAGGCGAATAGGCAGTCCAAGAAATCGCAAACTCAAAAATCAGGTGGACCTCAACCGGTTCCTGCCGAAACGGGCTAAAACATGAAGATCTTAACCCAGTTGATATCCTGGCTCTCACTTCTGGGAGTCATTCTACCTCCACTGTTATTCATGAATCGCAGCTTGTCGCTCGACAACTGCAAGATGTTGATGCTGATTTTCACGGTGAGCTGGTTCGCCGCGACACCACTTTGGATGGGTCGCGATTTGCCGGATGACGAAGACGTGACTGCTCCAAACTCGCGATGATGCTTCTAAAGGGATTCGGGTCGATGCAAGAAAGACGTACCACGATAGTGTTCAGATTTGGCTTCGTTGCCACGATTGCGGTGTTGGCGGCGGCAGGATCGGTACCACGCGTGATGGGGAAGGAACGACGACCGAACATCGTCTTTATCCTGACCGACGATCAACGCTGGGATGAGATGAGTTGCGCGGGGCACCCGTTTTTGAAGACACCTCATCTCGATCGGTTGGCCGACGAAGGGGCTCGTTTTACAAACATGTTTGTCACCACGTCGCTTTGCTCACCGAGCCGAGCCAGCTTTCTGTCAGGACTGTACGCCCATACGCACGGAGTGGTCAATAACTTCACCGATTACCCCCGAGATCTGCCCAGCTTCCCTAAACGACTTCAATCAGCCGGGTATCACACGGCCTATATCGGCAAGTGGCATATGGGGGAGGCCGATGATTCCCGACGACCAGGTTTCGACGACTGGATCAGCCATCGCGGGCAAGGCAAATATTTTGACAACGAGTTCAACATCAATGGCAAGCGAAGCCTGGTCAAGGGTTATTACACGCATGTGGTGACGCGAATGGCCGATCGGTGGCTACGAGCCGATCATGGCGATCGCCCCTTTCTCTTGATTCTGGGGCACAAAGCTCCCCACACACCATTCACGCCCGAACCGAAGTACGCGCATCTCTATGACGATGTCAAGATCGGCTACCCCGAATCGGCGTTTCACCTGGAGGGCAAACCGAAATGGGTGGAAGAACGGCTCGATACCTGGCATGGAATCTACGGGCCGATCTACGGGTTTCGCGAGAAATTTCCCGACCGATCGAAGGCCAGCGAAGTCTGTTTCGATACGTTTGTCCGCTCATATACGGCCGCCATCAAGTCGATCGACGATAGCGTCGGCCAACTCTATCAGACTCTCCTCGAGACGGGCCGGCTGAATGACACGGTCGTTATTTTCGCCAGTGACAACGGCATGTTTCTTGGTGAATACGGAATGACCGACAAAAGGACGATGCATGAAGCAAGTATCCGAGTCCCACTCATCGTTCGGTATCCCAAGTTGGTCAAGGGACCGACCGTCATCACTCAGCAAGTTCTCAACATCGACCTGGCACCCAGCGTTATTGAGATCGCCGGTGCAAAACCGCTAGAAAATGTACACGGCGTTTCCTGGGTGCGACTCTTGCAGGGCGATACGTCCCAATGGCGCCGGGCATGGTATTACGAATACAATTACGAAAAGCAGTTTCCCTACACACCCAATGTTCGTGGCATTCGCACGGATCGATGGAAGTACGTCCGGTACCCGCACGGCGACGGAGGCCCGGATCGGCACATGGCCGAGATGTACGATCTGGAAAAGGATCCGGCCGAACGCCACAATCTGATTAACGATGCGCGATTCGCCAAAGAGAAGCAGCGGCTGGCCGAGGAGTTAGCTCGACAGATCGCTGAGCATGGCGGAGCATCGTTAAAGAAAATGCCGCTGGACGAGGGCATTAAGACGGCCCTTCCCGACGAAAAAATCCGCTAGTGCTTTGTCCATTTTTGGGGTTGGCCAAATCCGAAATTGTCGCCACACCACGAGTTGCGCGACGGCCAACCCCAACGTTGAAAGTTGTCAAAGCACGAGTGCTTTGTCCATTTTTATTTTTGGGGTTGGCCAAATCCGAAACTGTCGCCACACCACGAGTCGCGCGACGGCCAACCCCAACGTTGAAAGTTGTCAAAGCACTAGAAGCGGGGGCAGTTGGCCCTGGACAGGAAATGAAAGAGGAGCCGGTAATGCCGTTCGCGATTGCCAGACACGTGCAGGTCATTCTGATGGGGGCCTTCCTGTGTTCTCTCGTTCTGATCGGCCCGAAGCGACCGGTCACGGGTGCACAGCGTCCGAATATCCTCTTCTGCATCGCGGATGATGCTTCGTATCCACTGATGGGCGCCTATGGGTGCAATTGGGTCAAGACGCCCGGCTTTGACCGAGTCGCTCGCGAGGGGTTGCTTTTTCGGCGAGCCTACACGCCGAACGCCAAGTGTGCACCGTCGCGATCCTGTATTTTGACCGGCCGGAACAGTTGGCAGTTGAAGGCCGGTTGCAACCATATTCCGTACTTCCCTCACGAGTTCATGACCTACGCCGAATCTCTGTCGCGGCACGGTTACTTCGTAGGCAAGACGGCCAAGGGTTGGGCGCCCGGCGTTGCCAACGATGCCGACGGAAGGCCGCGACAGATGGCCGGGCGACCGTTCGAGAAAAGGAAACTGGCCCCGCCGGCCGGTGGCATCTCGAGTACCGACTATGCGGGCAATTTCTCCGACTTCCTCGAGGCCGTGCCTTCCGAGGACCCCTGGTGCTTCTGGTACGGGTGCCGCGAGCCTCATCGCGGCTACGAATTCGGCTCGGGAATTGCCAAAGGAGGAAAGTCGACACGGGACATTGATCGCGTGCCGGAGTTTTGGCCGGACACCGACACGATTCGTACCGACATGCTGGACTATGCTTTCGAAGTCGAGCATTTCGACCATCACCTGGTCCGAATGCTCGAAATGCTCGAGGCCCAAGGTCGGTTGGAAGATACGCTCGTTGTTGTCACGGCAGACAACGGAATGCCGTTTCCACGGATTAAGGGCCAGGAGTATGAGTTATCCAATCACCTGCCTTTGGCCATTCGCTGGGGCCACGGGATCAAGAACCCGGGCCGGACGATCGATGACTACGTCAGTTTCATCGACTTTGCGCCGACGTTTCTCGAGGTCGCCGGAATTGAGTGGAGTGAATCAGGCATGGCGTCGTCGCCGGGCCGCAGCTTGACCGATATCTTCCAGTCGGAACGATCGGGGCAAGTCAATCCAGCGCGGGACCATGTGTTGATCGGAAAAGAGCGACATGATATCGGCCGGCCGCACGACGGCGGCTACCCCGTGCGTGGAATTGTCAAGAATGGCCTGCTCTACTTGCGCAATTATGAACCGACGCGATGGCCGGCAGGAAACCCCGAAACCGGCTATTTGAACTGTGATGGGAGCCCGACGAAGACTGAAATCCTCAATCTGCGACGGCTCGGCAGCCAGATGCAATTCTGGCGTCTGGCGTTCGGCAAACGGCCGGAGGAGGAACTGTTTCAGGTGGCCGACGATCCCGAATGTTTGACCAATCTGGCGGAGAATCCCAAATTCGCCGCACGGAAGAAGGCTCTCAAAAAACAGATGGAGGAAGAACTCTCCGCTCAAAAAGACCCCCGCCAGTTCGGCCAGGGAAACCTCTTCGACGAGTATCCCTACGCCGACGACGGCCAACGCGGATTCTACGAGAAGTATATGAGCGGCGCTCGACCGCGTACCGGGTGGGTGAGTCGGACCGACTACGAAAAACGGCCCCTGTCGGACGACGGGACGAAGGAAGTCAATCGGTAGATACCGGCACGGATCGTCCGGTTGTGTTCCGAAACGCGGTCACGAGTCCGTATCGGACGGAACCCCTCGTCATGGTCGTTCAATGCGCGGCGCAACTCTATTTCGCGTCGTCGCCCTTCATAACCTGATCGAACAGGCGATAGGCCTGCTCACGGATCGATTGCGGAAAGTTGTGGTCGCAATCAGGGTGGACGACCTGTAGGCGGTGACTTGCCCGAAGTAATTCGTAAACGGTTCGCGAGGATGTAACGACTCGATCGACACTCGCCGCTTTGAAATTCGAATCGTGAAGTGGTGCGTTGATGAAACAGTAACGAGGCGCGAGGCAACCGATCAATTCGGGAAAGTCGAACGGAACTTGCTCCAGGCGATTCTCATAATCGAGAAGTCTCGGCATGTACCGCGTGCTGGTCCAGCCTCGAATGTCTCCGTCCTTGTAGTCGACAAATGAATCGAATCCGCAACTCGACACGATCACCTGAATGCGAAGGTCAAAGACCGCCGTGAAGATCGCGTTATGTCCGCCCAGCGAGTGCCCGATGGCCGCCACCTTGCCGATTTGCACGTTTTCGAGTGACTCGAGCAGATCGATGCCGCGCATGTTATCCCAGATTGCTTTCATCGTGCCGCTCTTATAGCCGAGTCGATCCAGGTCGGGTTGATAGTTGGCAAGCAAAGGATAGGCGGGTGACAAGGTGACATAGCCACGCTCGCTCAGTTCCTTCGCGTATTGTCGTCCGTCCCGACCACCGAGCCCGTGCACGACCTTGTGGCCGTTAACGTTGTCCGTCGGGTGAAGACACAACACGGCAGGAAATGCCGAGCCTCCATCGATGGCCCTTTTTGGCAAGGTCAGGTAGGCAGGGACGCGGGATCCTGGTTCCGACTCGTAGTCGATCAGTCGTCGCACATAACTGCCGCAATCGATCTCTTCGATTACGTTGACATCCAGCGGGCAGCGCCGCGAGTCGGGGGGCAATGGGCCCATGATCTGTTGCATGGCCCGAACGATTTCGTCTCGTCGCGATTGCCACTGGCCGGGCGACGTTATGGGCTTTCGGTTCCCGTCAGGTGCACGAAATTCCAACAGATGGGTCCGCCTGTGGCGATCTTTGGACGGAGGGGCCGACACCGTTTGTTCGGGGATCACGGCCATGAAACAAGTGATGATCAACGAGACGGTCGCGATGCGGATCATCGTGATTTCTCCACGGGGCTTGGAACCGCCACGCGACATGCGCCACGGTCACATTCAATACGACGGGCCAATCAATTGGTTGCGTTGGCCATCGCCTGACGTACCAGTCGAGGGCGATTCGTCGTAATGGAATCGACACCCAGCCGTTGATAATAGCGCACGGAATCGGCGTCGTCGATCGTCCAGACATGCAGTTCCAGTCCGACGTCGCGTGCCCTTCTCGCAAAATCCGAGTTGACAACCTCTCGGCGTCCCTGGCAATCAATCCCGTCCACTCCGAGGTCGGGCACCTTCGCGGCAATCTGAGCGAATGTTGGAGACCATCGTCCTGTGCCCTTTTCTTGTTCGAATCCGACGAGCCACTGGACGGTCATTCGAGGCATGGCCCGCTTGACGGCGGTTACCACCTGTTCACTGAAAGAGATAATAACGACTTGTTCGGTTGGTAGAGGGCCATGTTGGAGGATCTCTTTGAGCCTGGGGACAATTTCCGGTCCGCACTTAATTTCGAGAAACAAGTGTTTTTCGGGCGGCACGGTGGCCAGAACTTCCTGGAGCGTCGGGATCTGCTCACCCTTGAATCGGCTTCCCTTCCAGCTTCCGACGTCCAGTCTGCGCAACTCCGCCAGGGAACTGCCGGCCACGTCGAGTTCCTTTTCGGCCGTTCGCTTCGTTGTCTTGTCATGGATACAGACAATCTGGCTGTCGCGTGTCAGATAGAAATCGCCCTCCACTGCGTCCGCACCAAGCGCCCAGGCCTCGCGAAACGCGGACAGCGTATTCTCTGGAGCAACCGCTGATGCCCCACGGTGAGCGACCACGATCTGTGCTTGGATGGCCGGACTACACAGGCAGAAGACAAGGATCATCAAACCGGCGGACATGCGCCTTGACTCGCGACTGACCAACATGCGTTCATCTCCCGAAAACTAGTGACAGGTATGGGGCACCTGGTGGCAACTTTATCGGCGGCCGAGTGCTTTGACAACTCTCAACGTTGGGGGTGGGCGTCGCGCAACTCATGGTGTGGCGACAATTTCGCGTTTGGCCAAGCACCAAAAAACAAAACGGATCAAAGAATACTATTCG
>CAYNDU010000074.1:0-14322 GCA_964395615.1 uncultured Pirellulaceae bacterium
GCCGCGATCGGATTTAGTTTAACAAGCGTAGCATGTAAAACAAAGGAAATCAGGTTGTGGATAACGGCTGGGGGGAATAGGTCCCTCTGTCGGGTGTTGCCTCCGCCGGCCGCTAACGGCCGAACTTGTTCAGTACCGATCGCATGGCTTCGAACAGTTGTTCGGCGCGAATCGGTTTGGACACGTAGTCGTCCATCCCTGCCTCGAGGCATCGTTCCCGGTCGCCGATCATCGCGTGAGCTGTCATCGCGATAATGGGAACGTGATGACCCGTCTGCCTTTCTTGGTCACGGATGGCGGCGGTCGCCTCGAGGCCATCCATTTCAGGCATCTCGACGTCCATCAGGACGATATCGATCGTTTGGTCGTTCAGCGCGGCGATTGCCTGCTTTCCGTTGTTGGCCAGGACAACAAAGTGGCCGTGTTTTTCCAGCAATCCGACTGCCAGTTTTTGATTCACGAGGCTATCTTCCACGAGCAAGACGCGCCGAGGGGAAAGGCGGTCGCTCGGTCCGCCCCCTATTTCGGGAGCCTCACCCTGAACTCCTGAATCCGGCAAGATCGCATTTTCGATGGCCGTGAGTAGCTCGGATTGTTTCACGGGTTTGATGAACTGGGCGGCAACCTGCAACTCCTCACAGCGAATCGCGTCGTCGTGGCGGGCTCCGGACGTGAGGACGATGACAGCGATTCCTGCCAATTTGGGATCTTCTCGAATCCATTTCACCAGGCTAAGCCCGTCCACGTCGGGCATGTTGACATCGCACAGAAGGACCGGGACGGGCTCCTGCGTCTGGTGGGCTTTCTGCAGCAGATGCAGCGCGTCCCGAGCGTTGGAAACGGCGGTGGGGCTCATCCCCCAATTCCGGGTCATTTCTTCCAAAATGATCCGATTGGTTGCATTGTCGTCGACGATCAGCACGCGGGTGCCCTGAAGGAGTGGTTCGGCTGACCGGATCACCTGGCTCGGCGCGTCAGCGGCCAGAGGGAAACAGGCGGTCACGTGGAAGACACTTCCCTCACCAAGCTGGCTGTCCACCCAGAGACGTCCACCCATCAGCTTGGCCAACCGTGAGGTGATGGCCAGGCCAAGCCCTGTCCCTCCATGGCGACGCGTGGTTGTGGCATCGGCTTGAGTAAACGCATCGAAGATCAGGGTTCGTTTTTCTTCCGAGATTCCGATGCCGGTATCCCGCACCGAGAAATGAAGCACGGCCTGGCCTTCGGTGCGTGAGTCGCAGGTGATTTCCAAAACGACTTCGCCACGATCGGTGAATTTCACCGCGTTTCCGACCAGGTTGATCAGTATTTGCCCCAGGCGCGTCGGATCGCCGAGCAACCGGTCGGGAGTTTGGGGTTCGATTCGCCATGCGATTTCCAGGCCCTTGTCGTGTGCGCGCAAGGCCTGCGACTTCATCAAATCTCCGACCCTTTCCCGGAGTCCAAAGACGGTTTGTTCGAGGTCGAGTTTTCCGGCTTCGATCTTAGAGAAATCGAGAATGTCGTTAATGATCGTCAGCAACGAGTCGGCAGATTCCTGCACCATTTCCAGGTATTCGCGTTGGGCGTGGTGCAGGTCGCTGTCGAGTACCAGTTCGGTCATCCCTATAATGGCATTCATGGGAGTACGGATTTCGTGGCTCATGCTTGCCAGGAAGTCGCTCTTTGCCCGGTTGGCGACTTCTGCCGCTTCCTTGGCCGCTTGCAATGACTGGGCGGCCTTTTTTCGGTCGGTGATGTCGCGAACCGTTGCCTGCAAGAAGGCTTTCCCGTCGAGCTTCAACTGGGTCAGCAGGACAGTGGCGGAAAAGGTGGTGCCGTCACTCCGTTGATGCAACCACTCGAAGAAGTGTGACCCCTGCTGCATCGCGATCGTCATCATTTTCCGGGCTTTGATCGACGAGAGCTCCTGGTCGGGTTGGTATTCGGGCGAGAGGTCGGCGGGTGCGCAGGAGGTGAAATGTTCTTCGTCCCGGCAACCGAAAAGTTGTACGGCCGCTGGATTCCCGGCCAGAAACCCCTCTTCCATCGACAGGATCATGATGGCATCTCTGGACGAGTCGTAGAGCGATCGAAACTTCATCTCGCTCGCTTCGAGTGCCTTGGTGCGACGGTGGACCCGAGCCTCCAGGGCCCCATGCGATTCCCAGAGCGCCTCGCGCCAACGGTGCATTGCCTTCAGTACAAACAGCCAGCCAATCAGCAGTATGACGGTCGATGAAACGGCCAGAGCGATTTTCCAGTAGGTCCGCCGTTGCTCGCGAGCGAGTTCGGCCTGGAAATATTCGCCAAGATGGCCGGCAAACCGGTTCATACCGTCGGTGTAGATTTTCTTTTGTCCTGTGTATTCCGGGCTGAAGAGCACCGATTGCGATTCTGCCAGGAGTCCTTGGCGCACGAGGTCAAAAGCCCGGCCTTCCATTTCCACCAGGTGGCGGTTGGCCTCGTCAGTGATCGCGGCATCGGACTGCGCGTTGGCCATCAAGTGGTCGGCGTTGGATGCCAGGGCGCGGGCCTCCTTGATGGCAGCGTCAAGTTGTGGTTCATAGTTGAGATAACGGGCTTCCCAGACGGGATCACCGGTGGCTGCCGCCATGCGGGCCGACATCGTAAGAACTTCGTCGAGGCGCAGGATGACTCCGCGCAGTCGTTCAACATCCGAATTACGCTTCCATGCTTTTTGCGTGGCCTGATACGACTGGTAGGTGCTCAAGGAGAGCCACGTGAGAACGGCGCCGGTCACGAGCACGGCCACCGTCAGAAACCTCATGGGAAACCGCCCTGGCGGCACGGTCCTTTCAGAACACATGGCTCACCCGTCAACCCCATCGTGGTTTAGTCCGTGCGCGTGACGGTTACCTTGTCAAAGGAAATCGATCCGGCCGCGCCAAATAGACCAATGCGCAGAATCGCCTCGCGGGCCGTCCCGGGAACGCGCAGCCGATCGCCTCGGCGCGACCAATCGGCCGAGCCTCGAAACGGTCCGATGAAACGATAGCCCAGCTGCTTTCGATTGTCGTCGTAAAACGTCACGGCGATGCCGGCATGCTCGTCGGCCGAGAGACCGGATCGGACGTCATCAAATTTCACTAACGCCGATACTACGACGTATCTTACTTCGCGACCGTCGACGGGAAAACCTTGAAGGGCGTGCGCCTGCTTGCCTGGTTGCTCGTTGGTCATCGTGGCAAACTGGCGGCCTTCAGGCGCGGAATCGCCGACTTCGCACGTCAACTGACGCTGGTAGTACCAATCCGGCACAAACCCGTTGGGCAACGTTGGTTTCTCAAAGCCGCTATTGGCGACCGCGGGGTGAAGCGGATCCGGTTGCACCTTCCTTTGGTCCTCGGCCGCTCCGGTCATCGGAACGAAGAGCGTCGGACGAAGGGCTTCGGTGATAAGCCGCCCCTCGGACTTGCGCATCAAGAAGAGCGTTTGTTGATAGCGTTTTCCCGTGGGCACGATGATTCGACCGCCCTCGCAAAGTTGATCAATGAGCGGTTGAGGTACGTTTTCGGGCGAACAGGTGACGATGATTTTGTCGAAGGGTGCATGTTCGACCCAACCCTTGAATCCGTCGCCGATCTTCGAATGCACATTGTCGTATCGCAACCGCTGCAGCGTGCGGCGAGCGGAACGGCCTAGCGCCGGAACGATCTCGATCGTATAGACATCCTTCACCAATTTCGCCAAAATGGCCGCCTGGTAACCACTGCCAGTGCCGATCTCGAGCACTTTGTCGGTCGGTTTCGGCTCCAGTGCTTCGGTCATGAATCCGACGATAAACGGCGAGGAAATCGTCTGTTTATCGCCGATCGGCAATGACATGTCCTCGTAGGCCAGCGATCGCAAATGACGGGGCACGAATTCATGCCGAGGTGTTTCACGCAACGTCTCCAGCACTCTGGGATCCTTCAGGCCTGAATCCCGGAGTACGCGGTCGACGAGCGCGACGCGCGCCGTTCGATAGGGGTCGCGTGGTCTCTGAGCCACGCCCGTCGCGGTGACGATGAGACAAAGGGCAAGCGCCAGGCACGCGATTTCAGCAAGGCGTCGATTCATTTGCAGATCCTCAAGCTGTTCGATGTTCACGCGGTCGTCGACCGCTCGCATCGGAGCCACTCATCCCCAGGCCCTCAATGAGTGGCCACCGATCACGTCTTGGTCCCCATTCCTTTCGTCAGTGCCATGAAGGCCGCCTCCAGATTCACCTCTTCTTCGCCAAACGAGACCAGGCCGAATCCCTTCCGAACCAGGATGGATGGCAGATGAGTATAGTCGGTAACACCTTCGCGGAGAGTCACACGAATGAGATCCCCCTCCAGTTCGACCTCCTCGACCGTGTCGTCTTGCCCAAGAAGTCTAGTTGCCCCGTCTGCGTCGGAAGCTACTTTCACGAGCAAGAGAGGTCGTTTGCGCACTTGCCTTAATACCTGAGTCACTTCGGCGTTCACCGTCATCACGCCACGATCAATTACTCCGATCTTGTTGCATATGTCTGCAAGTTCGGGAAGTATGTGACTCGATACGATTATCGTCTTTCCCATTTCCCCCAGTCGACGCAGCAGGTTGCGCATTTCGATCCGAGCTCGCGGGTCGAGACCGCTCAACGGTTCGTCCAATAGCAGAACCTGCGGATCGTGCAACAGCACACGAGCAAGGCCCAGACGTTGCGTTTGTCCGCGCGATAAGGTGTTGGCAAAAGCGTCCCGCTTGAAATCAAGGTCGACGATCTCCAATTTCTCGTCGCAAACTCTCCGCCGTTCGGGACCGCGGATTCGATAGGCGGCAGCGAAAAACTCCAGGTACTCGATTACCTTCATGTCGTCGTAGACGCCAAAGAAGTCCGGCATATAGCCGACCAGTCTGCGGATTTCCTTGGCCTTCGTGTAGATCGAATTGCCGCAAACATAGGCCTCGCCCCAGGTCGGGTTGAGCAACGTTGCAATGATCCTCATCGTGGTCGTCTTGCCCGCGCCATTGGGACCGATGAATCCAAACAGATCGCCTTCCTGCAGGTCGAGGTCGACGCTTCGTATCGCGTAGAGTTCGCCATATTTCTTCGTCAAGTCGCGTGTTTCAATCACCGTTTGCGGTCCCTTCGGGAAATCAACGCCCTGCGATCCGTTTTCCGACCCTAACGGATTGGAATCGGATCTCGCGAAGCCGGGGCTCCGGCCACTATTAGTCTACCGCCTCACCCGATGCGCGTGCGACCGGCAAGACGGCTCGATAAAATGTCCAGTGATGGTCCATCTGATCATCCACGGATGCCCCGTCACAACTTAATCTCAACGCCGGTCGGCTCACCTGTCCCACCAGAATCGCTCGACCCAACCGCAAATGACGGCTGAGATCCAGAAAGGCCTGATATCGATGAGTGAGCCGAGTATACGCCCGGCCTCCAGCCGCACCGTGAAACATGAGTAACTCGGCAATCCGTGGCGGATCGGAGAAATCAGAGCGGTTCCACGGCGTGCTCACGTCACCCGAGTCCACCACGCGGCGCCGCGTGAGTTGCCATTTCAGGTCGAGCGGTGTAAGGAACCGCAGTTCCGCCGACTGACCGGGCGCCAGCTTTCCTTCCAGCCGGAACGCCCAATTCTGAAAGTACAGCGAACACCGACTCAACTCGACGCTCCATGGGTTGGTCACCCGGCCCGTCAACAGGCCTCCCGGTGCGATGCGCAACGTGGGCGTTTGACCGGGCACGGTGACCGGCGCGGTCCAGCGCGCTACGAGTGGACGCGTTGACGAGTTGTCGATGGGCAGACCGGCAATTGCCGGCTTGTCCGTCGCCTTTTCCGTCCGAGGCGATATCGTGTACGCTGTGGAACTCAATCGTGTTCCGCCCGTCGAGCCCATCCCGCGAAGGCCCTCGCCGGGCGAACCCTGCCAGGACATCAGCAGTTGAGACTCGGCGTCCTTCCAAAGTGGATTGGAAGTGATACGAGCATTCACATCCACTTGTGTCGCTTCCGGACTGTAAACAGTTGCCCAACTGGTCCCCCGGACAACCCCGGCTTCGGCATCCAGATCGACGATGTCCATCTGATTCACTCGGCGCTGCTCTCCCTGCCATTGCGACGACAGCCAGATCGCCAAAGCGCAGAATGAAACGACGATCACGGGAAACGACAGCCACGTCCACTCAGCTCGCCCCCAACGGCGGAGGAGCCAGTAGTCGAGGGGACCGATCAGCAACACGTAAACCAGAATCAGTCCCGCCACCCACGAGAATCGGACCAGTGTGACCGAACGAAACTGCTCCAATGCCACTCGCATCTGACCGGTCAGGTCGCTGAAACCGATATGCGCCAGCTGTCCCAGCCGTTCGTTTCCCATTGCCGATTCTTCGTCTTCACTCCGTGTTTGTAGTAGTCGAGTGAGCATTCGTTGGCGCCCCGGCCAACTTGCCAGAGGTGACAACTCCAGGTCGAGCGCCAGGTACGTGACCAGGCCCAAACCGAAAGGATATTCGGTGACAAGCGGATGTTCGTTGGCACTGCCGGCGCCCTCCCAACAAATCACTCGGCCTCGGACATTGTCAAAAACGGGAAGCCGAACGTCATCTCGGTTGACAATGAGACGCCGTGATCGCGCGAGATTCTCCAGGCCCGTCGCCTTCCATCTCGCGTCGGTCTCGGTATATTCACCTGGCCGCAACGCGTGCCATGGACTCTCCTCGGCAAACATGGCCTCCGCCCGTCGACCGGCCGAGAGGATCAGGCGGCCGCCCAACTTCAGCCAGAGCTGGACGGCATTCACCTGTGAATCAGTCCAGGCGTTCAGGAACTTGTCCGATCCGGTCGTGATGATCAAGACGGTCACCCCATCCCACCCATACCATTGATCGGGCATGAACGCGGCCCGGTCCAGTCGCCCGGCAACCATGCGATCCGAGAGCATACGATCGAGCATGCGCGCCGCGTCGGCCGCCTGCACCTCAGGACCCAACGTAACCACCCACTGGTCGGTCGCACTCAACGTACGGTAATCCGTCACCACCCGTTCGTGGACTAGCCGGCCGCCGGCCGAGCGTAGACGAACGGCAATCTGCGTTCCGGATCGACCCACCTTGAGGTATCGCCACCCGGTCCAAGTCTCGCCGGCAGCGACCTGAAACTGAGTTACAGATTCCACGTAGCGCGCCGACACCCCCTCCCCATCCAGTGCCGCCAACTCGATGTCGCCTGAGAAGCCGGCGTCACCTCCAGCGATGGTCAGCCGCACGGGTGTCCAACAGCCGAGCCGGACGGTCTGATCCAATCCGACATGCACCTGGGTGATTTCCGCCGGGCCGGCCAGGAGAGGCAACGGAGCCAGGAAACTCAGCAGGCAAGCAAATCCAAGGACGGCGAATCGGCGAACCGGCCGAGGTTGGCCGGCATCCAGCTTCTGCTCGGAGCCCGCCGGAGCGCGCACTGCCCGTCCCGGTTCGGTCGCGTGGCGGCGAACGCGCGTGCTCTGACCCTGGGCGTCATGATGACGAACCTGATGACCGCGGATGACTCGGCTCTTCATGCGTCTCACTGTACTACGGTTTCCCTCCATCATCGCACAGGCAGGTGAAATGCCCACATCCGGGACACCCGCTCCCGTACTTGGCCCGGACGGCTTCGTTCAAGTCGACACCCGCTACGTTGGCAATGGTCGTCAACCAGGCCAGCACGTCGGCAAACTCGCCCTGCTGTTGATCTCGATCACCCTCTCGCAACGCAGACGCCAGCTCGCCCACTTCCTCCATTAACCACATAAATGTACCGTCAATTCCACGAGCGGCGTCCTTGGAAAAGTACATTTCCCGGATCAGTTGCTGGAATTCGGCCAACCCGATGTCGTTCGAAGGTTGCGTCATCATCCATCCCGTTTTCTTGTTGCCGCCCGGTAAACCGCCGCTGATGGTCATGACGGAATGCACTCGCCCCCAAGCCACTAGAGAGTGCCGATCGACGGACTCTCCTCGGTTTCTGGTTGCATCGCCCGTAGCTGCGCTGCGGACCGTTCTTGTTCTTTTTCCAAATACGTGCGCCCGTATTTCACATTAAGATGGTCCCACGGAAGACACTCACCGACGTCGTACTCGCGATGCAACACCTGGTCGGCGTCCACGCCCACTTCCCGAAAGGCTTTCCACCAGCGATCCGCGTCAAAGTGTTCCGTCCAACCGTCCAATCTCGCACCTCGCCGCCACGCCAGTTCGATCACCTCAGCGACGCGTCGATCTCCTCGGCTGATCACGCCCTCGAGCAAACTCGTCTGTATGTCGTGCCTCTTGAGCTGGACAGATCGCAACCGTTTGCACTGCCACAAATAATCGTGAGCCCAGGCGAAGTACTCGGGACGCCGCATCGCGTTCCATTGATAGGGAGTGTGGGCCTTGGGGACAAAATTCGAGACGCTTGCCGTCACCCGCGCATAACGACCACGCACCTCCTTACCGATGCGAGCGATCGTCTCGGCCATCTCGACAATCCCCTGGAGATCGACCGGCCTCTCTCCGGGAAGCCCGCACATGAAGTACAACTTGACGCTCTCAAATTGATTGCGGAAAGCAACGCGGCACCCTTCGTATAAGTCGTCGTTCTTTATCTTCTTGCGAATCTGCTCGCGCATGTCGTCCCGAGCCACTTCGGGTGCCAAAGTGAGGCTGGATCGCCGCGTGTTGCCGAGCAGATCTGCAATCGTTCGCAACTGTTCATTCACTCGTAAGCTGGGCACGGAGATATTGACGCCCAACGGACAAAACACGTCCTTCATTCGGGCCAGAAGTTCCGCGAAATTCGGATAGTCGCTGGTGGACAAAGAAAGTAACGAGATTTCGTTGAAACCCGTGTTCCGGTAACTTGAAAGGGCCGCCTGGACAATGGTCTCGACCGATCGGAATCGCAGAGGCCTCTTGATGACCGTGCTTTGGCAGAACCGACATTGCCAGGGGCAGCCACGCATGATCTCGATGGCGATCCGGTCGTGCACACATTCGACCTGCGGCACTAAGGGGCGGGCGGGAAGAGGTTGGCCTTCCAGGTCGCGTATCAAGGCCGGCTCAATCGTCTGGGGAATGTCGGCCCGCGTCCGGTTCAATGCTACCTGCCGCCCGTCCTGAAAGACCGGTTCGTAGAAACGGGGAACGTAACAGAATGGTAAGGCGGCCGCCAGTTCGGCCAGAAGCGATTCGCGATGCGCAATCGAGGAGTCGGTATCGCCCGTTCGGCGACCACCGGTCGATTGCTTCAAACGCAACCACGTATCGCAGATCAAGGGTAAACTGGGTTCACCGTCACCGGTAACGAAGACATCGATGAACGGTGACAGTGGCTCGGGATTCTGAGCGCATGGTCCGCCGGCAATTACCAGGGGATCATCGATCGATCGGTCGACACTGTGCAGCGGTACCCGACCCAGGTCGAGCATCGTCAGGATATTAGAGTATCCAAGTTCGTACTGTAGCGAAAAACCGAGCACGTCAAATCGGTTCAACGGCGTGAATGTCTCCAGGCTGTACAGCGGCACGGCGTGACGTCGTAACGCCCGCTCCATATCGAGCGCCGGTGTGTAGACACGCTCGCACGCCCAGTCGGGGCGGTCATTCATGAGTGAGTACAAAACCTGTAGACCGTGATGACTCATCCCAATCGTGTACAGATCCGGGAACGCCAGGCATAGCTTCCCGTCCACGTCGCCGTGGTTCTTGCGGACAATATTCCACTCGCCACCCAGGTACTGGGCCGGCTGCTGGATGCCCGGCAGGATCCGTTGCACCAATCGATCCTTCAAATTGGAATTTGTCACACGTCGCACTCCGTAACCGTTCCAGCCGCAAGGCCCCAATCCGCACCGGTATACATCCTACGTAGGCTTGACGGAAATCGACCAGTGGGCGACAACGTTTCTTGTCATTAAATTGCCAAAAACGTTCGACCAAGGACCTGAGAATGTCGGATTCTGTGACACCTGACTTCGTGACCGTTGCCACAGTCGGATCGATCCCCGCCGGGCAGGGGGCCTCTTTTTCGGTCGGGGATCGCGTTGTTGCCGTCTTCTACATTGACGACCAGTACTTCGCCATCGACGATCTCTGCCCTCACATGGGCGCGTCGCTCGCCGATGGAAATGTTGACGACGAGGCGGTCGTGGCCTGCCCATGGCATGCCTGGCGATTCTGTGTCCGTGACGGCACCTGGTGTGATAACCGGCGCATCAAGATCGACCGCTTCGACGTGCGCGTCAACGGTCAGGACATTCAAGTCCGTATCCCACCCGATGCGGATTCGCCCGACGCCCCCCATTAGAGCGGAGAGGGCGGAGCGAACCGCTTTGGGCTATTCGCCTTCCAAGACCAGGGACTCGCCCGGTTCTAAAACGACCGGCTCGGCCGACGATTCCCGGCGGACCCGTTCGGCCCACTGCCGAGCGTCCTGTTCGATGGGTGGCCAGGTGTTGTAATGGTTGGGCACAACTTTCTTGGGTTCGATCAACTGAACGGCGCTCAGCGCATCATCCGGTCCCATCGTAAAGAGGTCGCCGATCGGCAGGACGGCCAGGTCTACTCCCTTAGCGAAAAGAGACATGTCCGAAAAGAGCGCCGTATCACAGGCAAAGTAGATCTTGGCGTCGGGGCAGGTGATCAGGTAGCCGCCCGGATGACCGCCATCCGAACCATCCGGCAACTGGGAACTGTGCCAGGCGACCGTCATCTTGACCGTCCCGAAAGGCAGCGTCACTTGTCCGCCCAGGTTCATTCCCAGCCCGTCTTCGATCTGATGTTGTTGAGCGAGCCATTGCGAGATTTCGAAGTTGGCCACGACGGTGGCACCCGTCCGGCGAGCGATTGCAGGAACGTCAGCAACATGATCATAGTGCCCGTGCGAGACCAGGATGTAATCTGCGGCAACGTCATTTGACTTAACCGGCGCCGTCGGCGAATCGTCGAGGAACGGATCGAGCAACACGTGGATGCCGCGGAAGTTCATGGCCCAACTTCCATGGCCTAGCCAGGTGAGTCGAGTGATCTGGTTCGTCTCGGTATTGAGTTCATTGGTCATCGTGAGACTCCTCGCTGATTCATGCTCGCCCAAGTATCCGGTTCATATTCTGTTTGTAAGCTTCCACGCCTGGCTGGCCGTAGGGATTCATTCCGATGACACGGCCTTCCACGATCGTGGCAAGCATCAGCATTTGAAACAACTGTCCCAAGGCGAATTCGTCAACGTGCGGCAGCCGAATGTCGACCGTGGGACGGCCTCCCGCGTGATACGCTTGTCGCGTGCCGTCGATGGCGGCCGTCATCAGCTCGGGCACGGTCTTGTCCGCCAACTCGTTCAGATGATCCTGGTCGAGCAGACTGGTTTCCACCGTCAGCGGGTCGGCGCGCCAGTTGTCAACGATTAGATTCGTGTGCAGTTTGTCCCGGCGACCTTCCTGGTGTTGCTGAGCACGTGAATGCAAATCACGCGTGTTGACCGCAGTGATCGGAGTGGCCCCTTGCAGTTGCTTGCCGAGGCTCTCCGCCAAGAGTTGGTCGTACCAGAGTCCCACGGCTTCGAGCGATTTGGCCCAGACGTTCAAGACTCGAATGGTCGCGCCACGCTCGATCTCCATGGCACGACAGACCCCCACGTAGTCCAGGACCGGATTGTCGCCGATCGGCGCCGACCGGAAACGGTCGTTCATTGCGGCGGCCCCTTTCAGCAATCGGACGACGTCGAGTCCCATCACCGCGGCCGGCAACAATCCGACAGGGGACAGGATCGAGAAACGGCCACCGACTCCCTCCGGAACGTCGAATACCTCCGAGCATCCCAGTGCCAAGGCAAGATCCCGTAGCTTTCCCACGGCACCCGTGACCGGCACCAGCCGTTCGCAAAGTCCTTGTTCGTCACCGTTGACCGACCGTTTCAACGCCTTCAGAAACTGGCGCAGTGCGACCGCAGTCTCCAACGTCCCGCCGCTCTTGCTGACGACAATCACCGACCAGTTATTTTCCGGCTGACCCGGAATCTGCCGGTCAGGAAGCAAACTCAAAAGAGCCTGAAGGCTGTCATTGTCCAGGTTGTTGCCCTCGAAATAGACGCGCGGCCGGCTCCCCCGTCCCGCCCGATCCAGTTCGTTTACGTACGGCGGGCGGCACGCATCCATCAGCGCCTTCGCCCCCATGTACGAACCGCCGATTCCCAATACGACGACCCGATCGGTCAACTCGCCCAATCGCTCAGCACATGCCAGGATACGGCCCAGTTCGCTTGACTCGGTCGATTCTCGGTAGGCTGCCAACATGCGCTCAGGCAACTCGTAAAAGGCCGCGTCGAGCGGTTGCTTGGATTCCGGTATTTCGGCGCCGGCCAGAAGTAGATCGCGGTCGACCGTGACGACCTCGGTCCGGGCACACTCCAATGGTTCGGAAAGTTCTGCCAATTGGTCCGCCGTGATCCCGTGTTCGGGCAAGAACACGCCGGCCGAGTCCAGAGTCAGCTGAGCGTCACGCACGTTCATCCCCAGTCTCCAATGTGATGTCAAGGCGCTCGGCCGCTCGAGCACTCGTGTCCCTTTTCTATCGGATTCCGGTCGAATCGGCCAGACGGGGGCGCAAAGACCAGGCCCGGTCACGCACGGCCGTTACGACGGGGCGCCGGCTGCAGAGGCGTGTTGCGGTTCAAGACGGTACCCTGTCCCCACTAGCCGCAGGGGCTCGCATCGCGAAAATAGAAGTCTCGACGTCGCCCCGATTCGCGATCACGTTCTTCGCGTTCCCCGGGGCGATCCCTGGAAATTGCCCCGTCAGAGGAGCCCGTTCATGGACATTCAATCGCTCGTTCGCCAACTTCACATTCAAAACGACTCCAAAATAGTAATGCTCGTTGCGGATGGACTCGGGGGTTTGCCGATGTCGGCGGACGGCCAGACGGAGCTTGAGACGGCCGACACTCCGGAGCTGGACGCGCTGGCAACTCGTGGTGTTCTGGGTGGGAGCATTCCGGTGCTGCCGGGTATCACGCCAGGAAGCGGACCGGGTCACCTCGG
Source organism: uncultured Pirellulaceae bacterium (assembly GCA_964395615.1). Lineage (GTDB taxonomy): Bacteria > Planctomycetota > Planctomycetia > Pirellulales > Pirellulaceae > CAYNDU01. The sequence goes on from CAYNDU010000074.1 coordinate 13,021, forward strand.
ATTGTTCGGCTATGATCCGCTCCAATATGTGATCGGCCGTGGTGCGTTGGAGGCGACCGGTGTCGGGTTTGAATTGCAGCCCGGTGACGTGGCCGTACGGTGCAATTTCTGCACGCTGGACAATGAAGGGAAGATCGTCGATCGGCGAGCGGGCCGGATCCCCTCGGAAGAGAGTGCCCCGTTGGCCGTTCAATTGCGTGAGATTCGCATTCCTGGGATCGAGTTGTTTGTCGAACCGGTCAAGGAGCACCGATTTGTCGTGGTTTTTCGCGGATCCGGTTTGGAAGGCCGAGTGGCCGATACTGATCCCCAGGCGACCGGTGTTGCCCCGCTCGAGCCTTTGGCCGTTGATGGTGGCAGTCAACGCACGGTAGAAGTCGCGAGCCAGTTCCTGGCTCAGGCCCGTCAGATCCTGGCCGGCCAACCGAAGGCCAATTTCTTAACCATGCGCGGGTTTGCGGCGAAGCCCGATCTGCCCACGTTCGAAGAAGTATACGGATTGCGCGCCGCTGCCATTGCCGTCTATCCGATGTACAAGGGGCTCGCTCGTCTGGTCGGTATGTCCATCGTTGGGCAAGCGACGACCTTGTCCGATCAGATGTCCGAGTTGGCCGCCCACTGGCGTGATTTCGACTTCTTTTTCGTCCACTTCAAATACACCGATAGCACCGGAGAAGATGGTGACTTCAATGCCAAGGTGGACCGGATTGAACAACTCGATAAGGTGCTCCCAGAGATAAACCGACTGGACCCTGAAGTGCTTATCGTTACGGGTGACCACAGCACACCGGCCTACCTGAAAGGGCATAGCTGGCATCCTGTGCCGACTCTTCTCGTGTCGAAGCAGTGCCGAGTGGATGCCTGCCGCCAGTTCAGCGAGTCAACTTGTTTGAGCGGCGGTCTGGGCCAGTTTGAAGCCAAGTACCTGATGTCGCTGGCTCTGGCCAACGCCGGTCGATTGGGAAAGTACGGTGCGTGAATCCGGCGACGCCGTTATTCTGCACGTGGGATGAGGCGGGCGTCCAGCCAGTCGACGTGATCTCCCTGACTGCCCCGGTCGGCAAGATCGCAGATCAGCGCGATCCGCTGGTGTCCGTCAATGCGCACTCGGATCGGTACCGGCGGCTGCCCGCCACGAAATAACCGACTTGTAATGGCGTCCCGTCAGTTTCCGCCGCGCCCTTTCCGGGGTCGACTTCGACATCGCATATGTGGCTCGCGACCGATCCGCCGGCGCCATCGCCACCCACCTGGTTGGGGCCGGATATCGCCCCGCCGGTATTTGCCGAGGCCTCTGCCAAT